>NZ_JABUTB010000082.1 GCF_021443865.1 Clostridium sp. | reverse complement strand
TTGTGAGAAGTATTTATTTGTGGTAATATGAAAATGCTCATCAAATTTCAAGTTAAATTTGTGGCTTGATGTTGAATACTATATATAGGAGGTTTTAGAGTGTTAATTAATCTATTTAATAATGTAAAAGGTTCAAATAAATTATTTACATTAATTGATTCTAAATTATCACAAACTTTAGTAAAGAAAGAAAACTTAGAAGAATTATCTGCTAAGGAAATTGATGAAAGTTTTAGTTCATATTACGAAAATAATAAAAATAAAAAAGTAATAGTTAAGGCCTTTAGCTTTCAACCAAATTTAAATGGGTATGGAATTATAGTAAATGAAAAAAAAGAAGAATTAAAGAAAGGATTAGAGAAAATTAATTCTTTAAATGAAGTTAAGTTTGTAGTTGATAAAAAAGACAAAAACTTATTTAAAGAATTAGGGGTGTATGGTGAAGTTATCAAAGTTTCTTCTATTACAGATCTATATGATGATAAACTTATAGGCAAAGTTTATGGCGATAATAAGGATGTTGTTATATATGACATATTAGATGTTATTAATTATGGACAATCTTTATTAGGCAAAGAAATAGAAAGATATATTACTGTTTATGGTAGTGCAGTTAAAGGAAATAAGGTAATTGCTATTAATAGTAATACAACATACAAAGAAGTTTTTGAAGAATTAAATGGAAATATTGATATCCTTGAAAAGATTATAGATGGAGGAAGCCTTAATGGAACTCCTGTATATGATATAAATTTAAAAATAAATGAGGATTCAAAAGGATTATTATTCTTAAGCAAAGCAGATTTACCATCAAGTGAAAAATATAACTGCATTAATTGTTCTAAGTGTCTAAGAGTATGTCCTGAAGGGTTAAGCCCTATGAAACTTATGGATTTATCTAGAAGAAATGAAAAAGAAGAGTTTATAAAATTTGGAGGAAACAAATGTATAGATTGTGGACTATGTAGTTTTGTATGCCCTTCAAATATTGAAATAGCACAAATAATAAAAACTTCAAAAGTATTTAACTAATAAAACAATCTGAATAGGAGTGAAAAGTGTGGAAAACAGAAATCTTAAAGTATCACCAGCGCCTTTCGTAAAAAAAGGGCTAGGGATTAATAAGATAATGATGGATTATATTATAGCTTTAATTCCATCTATATTTGCAGGTATTTATTTTTATAAAGTTGATGCTGCAAAAATAATTATTACTACAATTTTAACTAGCATTATTGCAGAGGGGCTTTGGAATAAGTTTGTAAAGAAAACATCCTTTTTAACAGATTTAAGCCCTGTAGTACTAGGTATAATTTTAGGCTTAATAATGCCTACATATGTTCCATTATGGATACCAATTATAGGATCAATTTTTGCAACTATAGTTGTAAAACAATTTTTTGGTGGATATGGACAAAACTTTATGAATCCAGCAGCTGCAACTAAAGCATTCTTAATTGCTTCATGGGCAGGGGTTATGGCGAAACCAGTAGCAGATGCAACTTCATCAGCATCAGAAACTGCAGATGTGGTAGTTCCATTAATAGATAAAATAATAGGACAAGCATCAGGAAGTATTGGAGAAGTATCTATATTAGCTTTATGCGTAGGTGGACTTTACTTAGCCCTTAGAGGAAGAATTAGTTTAAGAGGACCAGTAGCTTTCATTTTATCAGCAATGGCTATGTACAATGTATTTGATAAAGAATTATTATTACCAGGTGCATTTTTTGTAGCTGCAATTTTTATGACTACTGATTATGGAACAACTCCAATGACTAGAGTAGGACAATACATATTTGGAATAATGGCAGGTATATGTGCTTCAATTATAGCAGTTAAAGGATTCAATCCTGAAGGACCATATTATGCTATTATCATTATAAATTTATTTACTCCTTTAATAGAATATTTAACAACTAAAAAATTTAAGGTTAAGAAGGAGGCTTAAGAATATGAAAAGAAACTTTAAGCTAGGGGGAATCCTTCTAATAATAACTATGATTTCAGGGTTATTACTTGGATTTGCTAATGATTTAACTAAAGAAGCAATTTTAGAAAACTCTAAAATAAGCAAGGAAGATTTAAACTACATAATGCCTTCTGCAGAAAAAATTCAAGATAGCACTATTGAAATAGATTCTGAAGGTGCAATTAAAAAAATTTATGAAGCAGTTAATGGAAATGAACTAGTAGGCTATGTTATGAAAGTAACTAGCAAAGGTTTCCATGGTGCAGTTGACTTTGTTGTTGGAATTTCTAAAGAAGATAAAGTTACAGGTATGAAAGTATTATCACATAGTGAGACTCCTGGATTAGGTGCAAAAATATCCGAGAATAAATTTACTGAAAGATTTAAGGATAAACCTGCAACAGATTATTTGGAAATAGTAAAAGTTACTCCTAATAAAGATACTGAAGTAGAAGCTATATCAGGGGCTACAACTTCAAGTAAAGCATCTGTAAATGCTGTAAATGAAGCAATTACATTCTATTTAGAAAATGTAAAAGGTGAAACAGTAGAACAAAAGGTAGAAACAGATGCTGATACAAGCGCTAGCACAAATTAATATTAAATTAGGAGGAAAGCAATGAATAAATTAATTGAAAGATTAAAAAATGGAATAATTACTGAAAATCCAATTTTTGTTCAAGTTTTAGCTATGTGTCCGACTCTAGCTGTTACAACAAGTGCAGAAAATGCTTTGGGAATGGGACTAGCTTCTACAGTTGTATTAATATTTTCTAACATGATGATTTCAGCAATAAGAAAATTAATTCCAGATGAAATAAGAATACCAGCGTATATAGTAGTTATAGCATCTTTTGTTACAATAATTGATATGTTAATGCAAGGATATTTACCAAGTCTTTATTCTTCACTTGGAATATTTATACCATTAATAGTTGTTAACTGTATTATCTTAGGAAGAGCTGAAGCATATGCATCAAAGAATCAAATATTACCTTCTATATTTGATGCCATTGGAATGGGACTAGGATTTACTATAGCATTATTTTTAATTGGAACATTTAGAGAAATATTAGGTGCTGGACAAATTTTAGGAATTCAAATTATTCCTGAAACTATTAAACCAGCTTCTATTATGATATTAGCACCTGGTGCCTTTTTCACTGTTGGTGGACTTATGGTAGCTTTAAATGCTTTTAATATGAGAAAAGCTGCTAAGACTGGGGAAGCAGTTAAGCCTTTAGAGCATAGCTGTGGAAGCTGTTCAGGCTGTGGAACTGGATCTTGCAGTACTTCTTCAGGAAGTGAAATTAAAGAAATTAGTAAAAACTAAGAGGGGTGGAACTTATGGAATTATTTATGATTTTTATAGCAGCAATGCTTGTAAATAACTTTGTACTTTCTAAATTCCTAGGGATTTGTTCATTCCTTGGAGTTTCAAAGAAAAAAGATGCAGCTATAGGAATGGGATTTGCCGTTACCTTTGTTATGATTTTAGCATCAGTAATGTCATGGCTTGTTTATAATCAAATATTAGTTAAATTTAATCTTGAATACTTAAAAACTATAGCTAATGTTTTAGTTATAGCAGCTTTAGTTCAATTTGTAGAAATGGCTATTAAAAAGTTATCTCCAGCACTTCACAAGGCTTTAGGAATATACTTACCACTTATTACTACAAATTGTGCTGTGCTAGGAATGGCAACATTAAATATACAAGAAAACTATAACTTTGTTGAATCTTTAGTAAATGCCTTAGGTGCTGCATCAGGATATATGTTATCTATAGTACTATTAGCATTTATTAGAGAAAGAATAGATAATAATGAAAATATACCAGTTGTTCTAAGAGGGTTACCAATTACATTATTTACAGCAGCTTTAATGTCAATTGCCTTTTTAGGATTCCAAGGATTAATTCACTAGGGGAGGTTTAGTATGAATATTTTATATGCAACTTTAAGCTTAGGAATTTTAGGTTTAGTTTTTGGAATACTTTTAGGCTTTGCATCAAAAGCTTTTGAAGTAAAGGTAGATCCTAGAATACCTAAGTTAAGAGAGTGTCTTCCAGGTGCAAATTGTGGGGGATGTGGATTTGCTGGTTGTGATGCTTATGCAGAAGCAGTTGTAATGGAAGGTGCAAAACCTAACTTATGTTCTGTAGGTGGAGCAAAAACTGCAGAAGATATTGGAGAGGTTTTAGGAATTAAAGTAGATTCTTCTGAAAAGATGACTGCATTTGTTAAATGTAATGGAAATTGTGATTCAGCTAAAAATAATTATGAATTAGAAGGTGTTACAGACTGTTTAACAGCATCTCTTATGGTAAACGGTGGTGCAAAAGCATGTTCATATGGATGTTTAGGACTAGGAAGTTGTGTTAATGTATGTGAGTTTGGTGCACTTGATATAGTTAATGGTATTGCTAAAGTAAATATTGATAAATGTACAAACTGTGGAGCATGTATAAATATTTGTCCAAAGGGACTTATTGAATCAGTACCTGTTTCTAAAAAAGTAAGAGTAGAATGTAATAATACAGAAATAGGTAGACACGTTAAGGAAAATTGTACATCTGCTTGTATAGGTTGTAAATTATGTGAAAGAAATTGTCCAAAGGATGCTGTTCATGTAATTAAGAACTTAGCAAAAGTAGATTATGATAAATGTGTAAATTGTCAAATTTGTACTAAGAAGTGTCCTACTGGAGCAATTAAAAACGTGATGATATAAAATTAAAATTATAAAGAGGTTGCATAAGCAACCTCTTTATAATTTATTGATTAAATATTCCCAATAAAGATAGGGAATTAACTCTATTTTTTATTAAATCCTTGTCTGTGGTGTAAAGATTTAGTTCTTTCATTCTTTCAAAGTATTCTCCACCAGAAAAAGTATGTCTTTGCATTTTACCATTTTCCATATCTAAAACTTCATTAGCATAAGCAATAATATCTCCTATAGAAAGCTCTCTAGGTAATTCTAAAAGAGGTTCACCCAAAGTGTATTTTACAGAATTATAACCAGCTAATGCTCCTGTAGCCATAGCTTCTGTATGTCCTACAAAAAAACCTGACTTTTCACCAGCACAGAACATATTATCTAAGCCTTTAATTTTCATTTTATTATCTCTAGGACTTGCTGCTAAATATCTAATAGAATTAGATACACCTCCAGATAAAGGGTCAATATATCTAGCATTTTCTAGACCTGGAATCTTACGAAGTTTTTCTAGAGGATAGTAAGAAGTCATAAGTTTTATATGACCAGTATCTAATAAAATTACATTCTCAGCAAATTCTTTCAATGCATATTGTTGACAGACTTTTTGACTTAGCTTATCTAAGTTAATATCTTCAGAAGGTATAGGAATACTTACTACACCGTTAGTTGTGAGTTCATCTAATAATTCTTTAGATAATGACTCTCGAGGCAATTCACAGGAACCACTCATTGCACCAGGAGTGCCATTACTTCTTTGTCCTATAAGATCATCTATTCCAGCTTTTGAACTTAAGCTTTCTCTACCACCAAAAGTAGGACACCTTAATATGCACATTGAACATCCATTGCCATATCTATTACAATTCGTCATAGGTCCTGTTGATCCAGTAGTTTCTATAAATACATCTCCTTCAATATAATCACCATTAGATAATTTAATTTTAGTAATGGAGTTATCTTCCAAAGATACATTTATAGCTCTGCTTTTAAAATGAATATTAACACCAAGAGTCATTAGATAGTTTCTTATTTTTGGTTCAACCATAGCTATATCTGTTAGACTAGCATGTTTATGGCCAGTAAAATCTACATTTTTATGAAGAGATAAGCTGTCCATAATATCAATTATTTCATTAGCACCTAAGTAAGATAACTCTTCAGCGGCAGTATATCTTCCGTTGTTTCGCATTATTCCACCTACATTGCCAACACCAAGTAACATATCTGTTCTTTCAATAAGGTGAACATCTGCCTTCATTTTTTTTGCTTGTATTGCAGCTTGACATCCAGCAAAGCCACCACCAATTATAATAACTTTCATTATTAATACCTCAAATATTAGTATTTATAAATAAAATATTCTAATATTTAAGATTTGATACCATTATAAATTACTATTATAACTTCTAGTTTATAATAGGTATTATGTCGTATACTGGTTCTTCGTATGGATGGATAGCTTTTATTACGTTGATTACTTCTATAGCTAAATCTTTATGACACCTAAATTCCATTTTTGCTTCTTTTTCAATACTTAATTCATTTTCATTGCCTAAGTAGGGATTAGAAGACTTTAAAGGCCTGAAATAACCAGTTATTTCAGTTATTGAAATACAATTATCATATTTGCCAATGCTTAAGGCACCTGTATTATTAATTGCCTCTCTTAATTTATCTACATGACTGAATGGAACATATATCTCAAACTTAACTTTAGTATAATTCATAGAATTACCTCCTATTAATGACTATAGTTTAATATTAGACTATTGGAATAAAATAGTAAACCAAATAAATGTCTAAAGAAAATAAAAATTCAATTTTAAAAAGTAGTAAAATTCCTTAAGAAAAACTAATAAATTATTATAAAAGATAAAATAAATGAAAAATAATATTACGAAAATAAGCAAATTACTGTAAAATTACGAAAGTTTGCCCTTAATATATCTTTTAATGCGATTAAGCATAATATATATTGAGAGAAATAAATTGGATTAGAGGGATGAAAATGGGAGTGTTATTTTCAATTATTGGTATTACATTAAGTTTAATTGCTGGTATTACATTAGTTAAAAGAATAATATTAAATAAGGCATTTGTCGTAAAAAAAGCTAAGGTTATAGGATTTGAAGCATATACCTATTCAACACCTGGAGTTGAGTATAATACAATGCACAGTGCAAAAATATATCCGATTATAGAAGTGAAAGATGAAAATAAGAGTGTTAAGATTGCAATATCTATTTTTGGTAACAAGTGTAACTTTGAGTGTGGAGATGAAATAGAAGTAATATATCCTAAAGGAAAGCTAGATAAAGTGAAAATATACAGTAGAGATGATATATATAATTTTTATTATTTAGCTTTAATAATGGGAGTATTAATTACTATACTATCAATTGGTATGATTTAAATTATATTAATGTAATTATTGTATATTTGTTATTTTGTTAAAAGAGCTGTTTTTAACAGCTCTTTTAACTATTATTTTATAATTTACTAGAAAGAGTATATATTATATAGTTAATTTTTAGATTATAATAGGTAAAAATATAATAATATATCTTTTGTCAATTTATTAAGTAAGAATTCATATTGTAAAAATAAAAGGTGAAAATAAGGAGATAATATGGAACTTACTATAAAGGATATAATAATAAGGCTACTTATGGCATTAATTATAGGAGGCTTAATAGGATACGAAAGGGAGCTTAAAAATAGAGCAGCTGGTTTTAGAACTCATATTTTAGTTTGTTTAGGAGCTACTATAGTATCTCTTCTTCAGATAGAAATAGGAAATCAAGCCATAGCTATGTTAACTTCAAAGGAAAAACTATATGAAGTTATAAATATAGATTATGGAAGGCTTGGAGCACAAGTAATTACTGGTGTTGGATTTATCGGAGCAGGAGCTATAATTCATAATAGAGGAAATATAAAAGGATTAACTACTGCAGCTACTTTATGGATTGTAGCATGTTTAGGTTTAGCAATAGGAATGGGTGGATATTATATAAGCATATTTTCTACTATTATAATTTTTATAACTCTAGTATTTCTAAAAAGAATAGAAAATAAATTTATTTTTAGAAACAAATATGGGAAATTTGAAGTGGAGTATTTTAAAGAAGATAAAGTAGAAAGTGAGATAGAAGAGTTTTTAGAGAAAAAGAAAATTAAAATTAAGAAGATAGAATATAATTATTATGACAATAATGAAAACAAAGTGTATGTGGTATATACAATAATTAAACCAAAAGAAATAAAAATAGAGGGATTATTAAGTGAATTAAAAGAAAATTTTCAAATAATTAAAGTTAATAAAAATAATTATTAGATTAAAAAAAAGTTTGATTATCAAAATATTTTGCTGATAAATAGATATTTCATTGAATTTTTATCTGCTTTAGATTATTATTTATATAAGGAACAATTGAAAAAAGGATGGGATTAATTCATTATGAAAAAAGAGATAAATGTAGTTAATGAACTTTTAGTTAAAATATTTAATGAAATACTTCAAATAGAAGAAAAGACTTTAAAAAGTGGACATTTTTCTGATTTATCAGTAAGGGAAATGCATACTATAGAAGCAATTGGTAGAAAAGAAAAAAGAATGATGAGTGAAGTAGCACAAGATTTAGGCATAACAGTAGGAACACTAACTACATCTATCAATAGACTTATAAAAAAAGAGTATGTTGAAAGAAGTAGAATAGAAGAGGATAGAAGAGTAGTTCTTGTGGAACTGACTAGAAAAGGAAAGGTAGCACATAGGTTACATCAAAGATTCCATAATGAAATGGTATCAACTATGCTTGATGATCTTTCTGAAGATGAAAAAGATGTTTTGATAGGTGCACTAGGTAAATTAAATAATTATTTTAAGGAAAAGTGTGAATCTATAAAATAATAAATATATTTAGTAGTATGGGAGGATATTATGGCGAATACAAGCTTAGAAGTTGCAAAGTATGCAACAAGAATGGCTATTTCATCTAGGGAGGAAGAAGAAGAACTAAAAATTAGTCTTAAGAAAGAAGGTATATTTGTTACAGCAGTAAATATAGGTGGACATATTAATGTGTCTACTTCAAAGATATTAGAAAGAGCTTTAGTAGCATCTAAAAGAAATGGTCTTATAAGAGAAGAACATTTACATGAAGGTGCCGTAATAGGAGCAACTAGAGATGCTTTAATGCAGGTATGGAATAGAGCTAGTGGTCAAAATGTTGGTGGCAAAATAGGTATTGCAAAACATGGAGAACATTTAAGTGTATGCATATTTTTAAGTGTTGGACTTTTACATTTAGATGAAGTTGTAATTGG
>NZ_JABUTB010000081.1 GCF_021443865.1 Clostridium sp. | reverse complement strand
CTTAAAATCTTCTTTTGTAAATCTTCTATCAAAGACTCTAACTCCGTTAATTAAAAGTCTTGAATACTTGTTTATAACAACCAGTTTATCATAAGCATCTAAGGCCTCTTCTATACTAATAAGGTAGTCATTAATATTTTCTGAATTAATGTCTTTAATATTAACAGCTTCTTCTTCCTTAAATTTAGAAGTTTGAGTTCTTTTTAGCTTTGTCATAGCTGCTCCTACTTCTAAATAGTTTCCTATATCATAACAAAGACTTCTAATATAAGTTCCTTTTGAACAGGTTACCCTCATAGTTATATATGGATTGTTTATTTTAATATTTTCTATATTAATTATTTTTACAGGTCTTCCTTCTCTTTCAACTTCAATTCCTTTTCTTGCAAGCTCGTATAGTCTTACTCCATTTTGTTTCAAAGCTGAGTACATAGGAGGAACTTGATTATATTCCCCTATAAAAGAATTAATAGCATTTAATATATTTTCATTAGTTAAATTAGATGGGTCTATTTCTTCAATAATCTCGCCTTCTAAATCGTAAGTGGTAGTTTTAATTCCAAGTTTAAATTCAACTTCATAAACTTTATTTGAATTCATAATGTAATCTATGATTTTTGTTCCCTTTCCAATACATACTGGAAGAACTCCAGATGCTTCTGGATCTAAGGTACCTGTATGTCCAACCTTCTTAGTATTCGAAGCTTTTTTTACTATTCTTACTACATCAAAGGATGTCATACCAGTATTTTTAAATATATTAATTACTCCATCCATTATAACAACTCTTTCTCGATTTCCTCTAAAATTTTATCCTTGGCTTCATCTAAAGTAACTCCATTTAATCTAATACCAGAAGCTTTAGCATGACCACCACCGCCAAACTTTTCTGCTATCTTTCTAACATCAAAATTATTTTTAGATCTTAAGCTTGCCTTTGCTCCGCCTTCTGTTTCCTTAACTAAAACTGCAACTTCTACACCTTTAATTTGTAAACCAAAAGATATTATATCAGATGTATCACCTATTTCTATACCAAGTTCTTCTCCATAGGACAATGGTATCTTAATTAAAGAAACCTTTCTATTAAATAAAAGCTCCATATTATTTATAGATTTACCTATTAATCTTATCTTTTCAAAACTATTATTATCAAAAAGACTTTGATATATATAAGTGTTATTTACATCAGCATCTTTTAATAATGCTGCAATTCTATGAGTTCTAGAAGTAACATTTGAATGTCTAAAGCCACCAGTATCTGTTACAAGTGAAGTATACAGGCAAGTTCCTATTTCTTTTATTTCATCATTTTTAGATTTAAAATCTACACCTAATATTTCTAATAATTGAAAAATAATTTCAGCAGTAGCTGCTGCATTGGTATCAACATAATTATAGTCACCATATTCATCATTTGATAAATGGTGATCTATATTTATTATAGTCTTATTAAAATTTTGAAGTTCGGCAGATATACGTTCATAATTACCACAATCTACAACAATTACTATATCAGTATCTTCAGTTGGTACTGTAACTAAACCATTACCTTCATTAGAAGATTTTAAAAACTGTAAATTGTCTGAAATTATGTCTTTTGAAATTAAATAAGCATTTTTATTTAGATATTTTAATCCATTTAATAGTGCAAGTGCACTACCTACTGCATCACCGTCTGGTGATACATGATAGGTAATGCCTACTTTAGTACTATTTGATATTATATTACTAATATCATATAATGTATTCATTATTTATCCTTAGTTTTATCTATAAGTTCTTCTATTCTCATGCTATAGCTTATAGAATCATCTAATTCAAATAGGATTTGAGGAGTATTTCTTAGATTCATTCTTTGACCTACTTCTCTTCTAACATATCCGCTTGCACTCTTTAATGCAGCAAAGGTTTCATTTTTTTCTTCTTCATTTTTACTGAATATACTTACAAATACCTTTGCATATCTTAAATCCTTACTAACCTTAACTGATGTAATAGACACCATTGCAGTCATTCTTGGATCCTTTATTTCATCTCTAATTATTATACTTATTTCTCTTTTAACTTCTTCGTTAATTCTTCCGCCTCTGTAATTAGCCATTTAAAATCACCTCTTTAATTAAAGCTGCTTTCTTTCAGTTGCTTGCATAGTAAATGATTCTATTATATCGCCTTCTTTTAAATCATTAAATCTTTCAACACTTAAACCACATTCATATCCAGCATTAACTTCTTTTGCATCATCTTTAAATCTCTTTAATGATGCTAATGTTGATTCAAATATTACAATACCATCTCTAATAACTCTAACTTCAGAATTTCTTATAATCTTACCATCTAAAACATAACAACCTGCAATAGTTCCAATATTAGATATTTTATAAACCATTCTAACTTCAGCTTTACCATTAATTACTTCTTTATATTCTGGATCAAGCATTCCAATCATTGCTGATTTAACATCTTCAATTGCATCATATATAATTCTATAAGTTTTAATTGATACGCCTTCCTTATCAGCAATGATAGAAGCATTTGAGTCAGGTCTTACATTAAATCCTATTAATAATGCATTTGATGCTGTAGCAAGTGTAACATCTGTTTCAGTAATTGCACCAACTCCACCATGAATAACTCTTACTCTCACATCATCAGTAGATAGTTTTTCTAAAGATTGTTTTATAGCTTGAACAGAACCTTGTACGTCTGCCTTTACTATTATTCCAAGTTCTTTAACAGTTCCTTCTTGAATTTGGCTATATAAATCTTCAAGTGAAACTCTATTTGCTGAATGGAAACTTTCATCTTTAATTTTTTGTTTTCTTATTTCAGCCATATTTCTTGCTGTCTTTTCATCCTTAACAACAGCGAATCTATCTCCAGCTGATGGTACTTCTGAAAGGCCTAAAATTTCTACTGGTATTGAAGGACCAGCACTCTTAATAGTCTTACCTTTATCATCAAACATAGCTCTTATTCTACCATAAGTAGAACCTACTAATATTGAATCTCCAACATTTAATGTACCATTTTGAATAAGTAAAGTTGCAACTGGACCTCTTCCTTTATCAAGCTTAGCTTCTATTACTGTTCCCTTTGCTTTTCTCTTAGGATCTGCTTTAAGTTCTGCCATTTCAGCTGTTAATAGAACCATTTCTAATAATTGTTCTATATTTTCTCCTGTTTTAGCTGATACAGGAACACAAATAGTGTCTCCACCCCAGTCTTCAGATACTAATCCATATTCAGTTAATTCTTGTTTAACTCTATCAATATTAGCTCCTGGTCTATCAATTTTATTAATTGCAACTATCATAGGAACTTCAGCTGCCTTACAGTGGCTTATAGCCTCTTTAGTTTGTGGCATTATTCCATCATCTGCTGCAACAACTAATATAACTACATCTGTAACTTGAGCTCCTCTTGCTCTCATTGCTGTGAAAGCTTCATGTCCAGGAGTATCTAAAAATGTTAATTTTTCTCCATTTAAATTAACTGTATAAGCACCTATATGTTGTGTGATTCCACCAGCTTCGTTTGCAGTAACATTAGCTTTTCTAATAGAATCTAATAGTGATGTTTTACCATGGTCAACGTGACCCATAACTGTTACTATAGGAGGTCTCTTAACAAGATTTGCTTCTACAACTTCTTCATCTTCTACTATTTCTAATTCTTCTTTTTCTTCTTTTTTTACTACTAAGCACTCATATTTTTCACATACTTTTTCAGCTGTTGAAAAATCTATTTCTTGATTTATTCCAGCCATTACTCCTGTAAAAATAAGAGTCTTAATAACATCTGCAGTAGGTCTTCCAATTTTTTCAGCTAACTCTTTTACAGTTATAGTTTCACCAATTTCAACTACTCCTGAGCCACCTTCTCCTACAGCATCTACAGCGTCTTCATTTTTCTTTTTCTTTCTTTTTTTAGCTTGATTATTAACTTCTTCAGCTAATATTTCTTCATATTCATCTACAATTGTCTTCTCAGTAGATTTTTCTGTATCTCCAAGTAATTCTTTAATTAATTCTGCATCTTCATCTTCTATTACGCTCATATGATTTTTCACATCAACGCTAAATTCATTCATTAATAATTCTATAAGATCTTTTGAGCTTATGTTAAGTTCTTTTGCCAATTCATATACTCTGATTTTTGACAATAAAATCACCCCCGGTTAAATTTTGGTACTTTGATCTTCATAAAGGGTATAAAGTTTATTAGCCATATTTTTATCTGTTATAGCTAATATTTTCACTTCTTCTCTTCCAATTGAAGATCCTAATTCTTCTTTCGAAAAATCTTCAATAAACACTATATTCTTTGTTAAACAATGATTCTTAAATTTCTTTTTTGTACTATTTGAAGCATCATTAGATATTATAAATAAGAAAATATTTTTTCTGTTTCTCTCTTCATCACATTTACTATAGCCTTCAATTACATTTCCAGATCTTTTTGCTAAACCAAGAAAATTAAAAAATTTATTCATTTATTTCTTCCCTTAATCTTTCATATATTTCATTATCTATAGCTATGTCTAGGTTTCTTGAAAGTCTTTTAGCTTTAAATGCCTTTTCTAGGCATTCTATATCTTTACATATATAAGCTCCTCTTCCAGACTTTTTCCCAGTTAAATCAACAGAAACTTCACCTTCCGGACTTTTAACAATTCTTATAAGTTCTTTTTTAGGCTTCATTTCCATACATCCTGTACACATTCTTAAAGGAACTTTCTTTACTTTCATAAAAAAATCCTCCCTTATTCTAAGATTTCAATTTCTTCATTTAAATCATCTGATTCTTCTTTTTTCAAAGCTTCTGCTTGTGATTTACTTTTTATATCTATCTTCCAGTTAGTTAATTTTGCTGCAAGTCTTACATTTTGGCCTTCTTTACCTATAGCAAGAGATAATTGATTATCATCTACAACAACTTTAGCTGATTTATTTTCTTCAGACACTACAACTTCTAATACTTTTGCAGGGCTTAGAGATGCTGCTATGAATTCTTCAGGATTTTTACTCCATTTGATTATATCGATTTTTTCACCTTTAAGTTCATTTACGATATTTTGTACTCTAATTCCTTTAGGTCCTACACAAGCACCCATTGGATCAACATTTTCATCATTTGAGTAAACTGCTATTTTACTTCTTGAACCAGCTTCTCTTGAAATGCTCTTAATTTCAACTATTCCTTCATATATTTCAGGAACTTCTAATTCAAATAATCTTTTTACTAATCCAGGATGAGTTCTAGAAACTAGTATTTGAGCTCCTTTAGATCCATTTTTAACTTCTACAACGTATAGTTTTATTCTTTCGTTAAATTTATATTCTTCTCTTGGAATTTGTTCATTTGGTCCAATAGATGTTTCTATTCTACCAAGGTTTACAAAAACATTTCCTTTATCTTTTCTAAGAACTGTTCCTGTTATAATGTCATATTCTAATTCCTTGTATTCAGAATACACTATATTTCTTTCTGCTTCTCTTATTCTTTGTGTAACTACTCCTTTTGCTAGTTGTGCTGCCACTCTACCAAAGTTTTTAGGAGTAACTTCTAAGTCTACTATATCATCAAGATCATATCTTGGGCTTATTTCTTTAGCTTCCTCTAAACTTATTTCAGTTACATAATCATATACATCCTCAACTACTACTTTTTGAGCATATACATGTATTTCTCCTGTTTCTCTATTTATACTTACTTTTACATTTTGTGCAGAAGTTGTTGGACTTGCATAATTCTTCTTATATGCTGCCACTAATGCATCCTCTATAGTAGTAAAAATTAAATCTTCGCTAATCCCCTTATCTTTTACAATTTCTTTAAGAGCAACTATAAACTCTTGGTTCATTTTAAATTCCTCCTTATTATATTTCCCCTTCTAAATTTGCTGATTTTATTTTATCTTTAGGAATTGTAAGTAATTTTTCAGCTTCATATTCAACAACAACTGAATCTTCTGTTACTTCCTTTAGTATGCCTTTTACATTTTTTCTACCCTCAAAAGATTTTGTAAATCTAATAAGAACTTCTTTTCCAATTTGCTTTTTGTAGTGAACATCAGTATATAAACCTCTATTTAAACCTGGTGATGATACTTCTAAATAATACGCATCTGGAATTGGATCCTCTACATCCATAATTTCACTTACTCTTCTTGATAACTTTTCACAATCAGTTAAAGTTATACCGCCATCTTTATCAATATATATCCTTAAATAATATTCTCCATTTTCTTTTACATACTCAATGTGATAAATTTCATAATTTAATTCATCTGCAACAGGTCTTACTAATTGATAAATCTTTTCTAATAAT
The DNA here is from genome assembly GCF_021443865.1 of Clostridium sp. Taxonomy (GTDB): domain Bacteria; phylum Bacillota; class Clostridia; order Clostridiales; family Clostridiaceae; genus Clostridium. The sequence goes on along the minus strand of NZ_JABUTB010000081.1, from coordinate 6,901 downwards.
GCATCAACTTTCATATTAACCTCCTTTATATTCAATTTTAATAAAGTATTACTATTACACTCAATCTATAAAAAAAGCAACTAAATGGTAGTTGCAATTAAATAGAAAGAGCGGGCATTTTCACTCCCACTCCTAATTCTCAGCTATTAGTAAATTACTTCCTTTATATTCTAACACAATTTCCTAATAAATACAAGGGGTAGTCAGCAATTTATTAATCCCATTATACTTATTACTGCCCTTATATATAATTATTATACTAGTTAGAATAAAGATAATTGATTTGTTTCTGACATCCCCTCAAGACATCCATGATTACTTAAGGTTTCTATAACAGTTTTTGAAACTTTAGATCTAAGTCTTAAATCTTCCTTAGATATAAATTCACCATTTTTTCTTGCTTCAACTATACTCTTCGCTGCATTTTCTCCAACACCTTGAAGAGCACTAATTGGCGGTCTTATACCATCTTCTTCTATAGTAAACTTTGTAGCTTCAGAAATATATAAATCAACTTTTTTAAATTTAAGCCCTCTTGCATAAAGTTCATAGGAAAGCTCTAATACTGTAATTAGACCTTTATCCTTTGCAGTAACTTTATTACCTAATTCATAAAGTTCATCTAGTTTTGCTTTTATAGCACCAGAACCCTTACATATTAAATCCGCATCAAAATCATCAGCTCTTACTGTAAAATATGTTGCATAATAAGCTTCTGGATAATAAACTTTGAAATAGGCTATTCTTACTGCCATCATTACATAAGCAACTGCGTGGCCTTTAGGGAACATATATTTTATCCTTTTACAAGATTCAATATACCAATCAGGAACATCATTTTCTTTCATAGTTTTTTCAAAATCTTCTGTTAGCCCTTTACCTTTTCTTACACTTTCCATTATTGTAAATGCCATCTTAGGAGGTACTCCTGCATACATTAAATAAACCATAATATCATCTCTTGTAGAAATACAGTCTTTTAATGTTGTATATCCCTCTTTTATAAAGTATTGGGCATTATTAAGCCATACATCTGTACCATGGGAAAGTCCAGAAATTCTCACCAAATCTGCAAAGCTTTTTGGTTGTGTATCTACTAGCATTCCTCTAACAAACTTTGTTCCAAACTCTGGAAGACCATAACTTCCAACTTCACATCCCAGTTCTTCTTTAGTTACTCCTAAAGCATCTGGCGAAGTAAATAAAGAAATAACTTTTTTATCATTTAAAGGGATAGTTTTAGGATCTACACCAGTTAAATCTTGAAGCATCCTAATCATTGTAGGATCGTCATGCCCTAGTATATCAAGCTTAAGTAATCTACCCGATATTGAATGATAATCAAAGTGCGTAGTAGTTACATCTGAAGTGGAATCATCTGCTGGCCTTTGAATAGGTGTAAAGTTAAAAATTTCGTTATCACTAGGAACTACCATGATTCCACCTGGATGCTGACCAGTAGTTCTTTTAATTCCTGTACATCCAATAGTTAATCTTTCTATTTCAGCACTTGTAGCCCTTAAGCCTCTTTCATCTAAATATTTTCTTACATATCCATAGGCTGTCTTTTCTGCTATAGTACCTATAGTTCCAGCTTTAAATACATATCCCTTACCGAATAAAACTTCTGTATACTTATGTATTTCACCTTGGTTATCTCCAGAGAAATTAAGGTCGATATCTGGTTCCTTATCACCTTCAAATCCTAAGAAGGTTTCAAATGGAATATCGTGACCATCTTTAATATATTCAGTTCCACATTTTGGGCATTTCTTATCCTCTAAATCTGCTCCTGAGCTAACAGAACCATCTAAGAAGAATTCTGAATTCTTACAATTAGGACAAACATAATGTGGAGGAAGTCCATTAACTTCGGTTATATTTGACATAGTTGCAACGAAGGAAGATCCAACGGATCCTCTTGAACCAACTAAGTATCCATCTGCTAATGACTTAGCAACTAATTTTTGAGCAATTAGATATAGAACCGCATATCCATTATTAATGATAGAATTTAATTCTTTATCTAATCTCTTTTGTACTATTTCAGGTAATGGATCTCCATATATTGAATGGACTTTTTTCATTGTCATTTCTCTAATTTCATCATCTGCCCCTTCAATTTTAGGTGGATAAGTTTCATCTGGTATTGGTTTTAATACCTCTATAGAATCTGCTAAAATTGATGGATTAGTTACAACAACTTCTTTTGCTATATCTTGACCTAAATATGAAAATTCCCTAAGCATTTCTTCTGTAGTTTTTAAATATAGAGGTGGCTGATTATCTGAATCTGAAAATCCTTGCCCTGCCATTATTATTCTTCTAAAAATCTCATCTTGAGGGTCTAGGAAATGAACATCACCTGTTGCTACTACAATTTTGTTTAATTCTTTTCCTAATTTATATATTTTTTCATTTAAAGCTCTAAGTTCATTTTCATCCTTAACATTTCCCTTATCTATTAAATAACTATTATTTGCAATAGGTTGAATTTCTAAATAATCATAAAAACTCATTATTTCTTTAATTTCTTCATCAGATTTACCATCTAATACAGCTCTATAAACTTCACCAGCTTCACAAGCCGAGCCTATTATAAGACCTTCTCTCATTTCCATAAGCCTACTTTTTCTTGTTCTAGGGTGTTTATGAAAATTATCTAAATGTGCTTCAGAAATTAACTTGTATAAATTTTTCATTCCTTCTTGAGTCTTGGCAAAAATAATTATATGGAAGGTTTTTTCCTTTTTAATATCCATTTTTTGAAGGAATTCATTATTTAATTCTTTTATATTGCTTATATTTAATTCTTCAACCATTTTCTTAATAGATATTAAGAAAATCTCTGCAGTAGCCTTTGCATCATCAACAGCTCTATGGTGATTTTCAAGGCTAATTCCTAAATGTTTAGCAACTAGATTTAACTTAACCTTTTTTAAATCTGGATAAAGATATCTAGCTAAAGGAACAGTATCCATTACAGGATTCTTTAAAGTTTTTCCCATATCCATTAAGTTCTTTTTTATAAANTGGATATTCATGAAATATCAAAAGCTGCATTATGTGCAACTACTGCACACCCATCAATAAACTCCATAAATTTAGGTAATACTACTTCAATTGGATCTGCATCCCTTACCATTTCATCAGTTATACTTGTTAACTCTGTTATTTTATAAGGTATTCTACACTTTGGATAAACAAATTCACTAAAGGTATCTATAATTTCTCTGTTTTTTATTTTTACAGCTCCAATTTCTATAATCTTGTCATTATGAGGTGAAAATCCAGTAGTTTCTATATCAAATATTACAAAGGTATCATTAAAGTCTTCACCTTTATCATTAATAGCTATAGGAATACCATCATTAACTAAATATCCTTCAACGCCGTATAAAACTTTAATTTTATTTTTCTTTGCAGCTATTTGTGCATCTGGAAAAGCCTGAACTACACCATGATCTGTAATAGCTATGGCTTTATGTCCCCATTTAGCAGCTCTTTCAATTAATTTAGTAGCAGATGCAACACCATCCATAGCACTCATTGTAGTATGGCAATGAAGTTCAATTCTTTTTTCTTCTGCTCCATCCATTCTTTCAATTTTACTCATTCTTAGTATATCTCTACCCATGATAACTACTTCTCTAGCATAAGTATCGTATACCGCTTCCCCTCTTACTTTACAATACAATCCTTTCTTTACAGCATCTAATACTTCTTCTGTTTCTTGTGGTTTTAAGAAACACTTTACTGTAATAGAACTTGTATAATCTGTAATATAGAAAGTAAGGATAGTTTTACCTGTCTTGGTTTCTATTATATCAGTCTTAAATACTTCTCCAATTACTGCAACAATACCTGAAGTTTCATCAATTTCCTTAATTGATATAGCTTCTTGGCTTATTGATCTTCCTAAGATACTATTTTCACTTTTTGCTTCTCTCTTAAATTCACGTTTTTCATAAGACTTTTTAGGTTTTTGTCCTTTATTATCATCAGCTTTATCAGTTTTATTAGTATTTTCCTTAGAAATTGTTCTTCCACTAAATATTTCTTTTAGTACTTCTCTTTCTTGCTCTATTTTTTCCTCATAATTATTTTTAAGCTCTAAACTACTATCATAATCTAATTTAACTTTTGTCTTTAATCCAAAAACGCTTTCTATATTAAGAGCAATTTGTTTTGGTACACCTTTTGTATTTAAATGCTCGTTTATTTTTTCATACCCACTAGTTATGGTAATAGAATTTCCCTCTACATTTTTTACCCCTTTAGTCAAAACTGCCTTTGATAAAGGAACTGTTTTTAAAATATTTCCTATTACTTCAAGCCAATGTTTTTCAACCACTTCTTCTATGCTTAAAGAAGAAATATCTCTATAGAAAAGCACCTCAATATTGACATCTATATTTAAAGCTTTCTTAATAGCTTTCTTTACTTTATCTTCTTCTTCTTCATTTAATCCATCTTTACCCCTAAGAACAACTTTAAGAATATTACTTTTTTTGAAGAATTGAAATTTAATAATATTAATTTCTTTATCTTCTAAAGCATCTTCTTTATTAATTTCCTTTTTTATAAGCTTTAAAGCATTTTCACTCAATGACGCACCCCCTCTTAAAGACACATAATAAGAAATTGACAATGTAAAATGATTATTAAGTATTATATCACCTTAATTATTCATTATTCATTGTCAATTAATTCCACTACATATTTTCTATTTCTTTCATTAACTCTTCAACTAAATTTTCTTCTTTAACTTTTCTAACTATTAATCCTTTTTTAAATATTAAGCCTTCGCCATTTCCTCCAGCAATTCCAATATCAGCTTCTCTTGCTTCTCCTGGTCCATTAACTGCACATCCCATAACTGCAACCTTAATATTTTTATTGATACTTTCTAATCTGCTTTCCACTTCTTGTGCTATTTTTATTAAGTTTATTTGTGTTCTACCACAAGTAGGGCAAGATATAAATTGTAATCCACTTTTTCTAAGTTTTAAAGCTTTTAGTATTTCTTTGGCAACTTTTATTTCTTCTATTGGATCACTAGTTAAAGAAACTCTAACAGTATCTCCTATACCCTCTGCTAAAAGTGTTCCAAGTCCAATACTTGATTTAATAGTTCCTCTAAATGGTGTTCCTGATTCTGTTACCCCTAAATGTAATGGATAATCACAGCTTTCACTCATTAATCTATATGCATCTATCATCATTGTTACATCTGAAGATTTAATAGATACAACAATATCGTGAAAATCTAATTCTTCTAATATTCTAACATGCTTTAAAGCTGATTCAACTAATCCTTTTGCTGTTGGTCTTCCGTCTCTTTCTAGTATTTCCTTTTCAAGAGAACCTGAATTAACACCTATTCTTATAGGAATATTTTTAGCTTTAGCTGCTTCAACAACTATTTTAACCTTTTCTACTTTACCTATATTCCCTGGATTAATTCTTAATGCTGAAACGCCATTTTCAATGGCTGCTAAAGCAAGTTTATAATCAAAATGTATATCTGCAACTACTGGAATAGGTGATTTTTCACAAATTCCCTTTAAAGCTTCTGCAGCTATTTTATCTGGTACTGCACATCTTATTATTTCGCATCCAGCTTCATATAATTCATTAATTTGTGCTAATGTAGCTTCTACATCTCTAGTATCTGTATTGGTCATTGATTGGATTGATACTGGCGCATCTCCCCCTACATAGCAAGTTCCAACTTTAACTTTTCTTGTTTTTCTTCTTTCCATTTTATTTCCTCTCCTACAGTTGTATTGGGAATAATACATCCTTTATAGTTACTGCAATCATAAGTCCAAATAAAAGCATAATTCCAACATAATTCATAACTCCAACAATTTTATCTGGAACTTTTCTTCTAGTAATTAGCTCTATAAGTAATAATACTGTCCAACCTCCATCTAAAGCCGGGAATGGTAACATATTAAATACTGCTAAATTTATACTAATGAAAGCTATAAAGTACATAAGATTCCATATACCATTTTTTGCGGCTTCTCCAGACATTCTAATAATAGAAACAGGACCACCTACATCAGTTTTAAAATTAACCTTTCCAGTAACCATCATTTTAAGACTTTTATAAGTTTGATTTATTACTGCCAATGTTTCTTTAAAACTTTGTTTAAAACTTTCAACTATCCCTGGATTTTCTACTCTCTCGAATTGAAATCCAATCATATATCTTTCCCTTTGATTTTCCTCTACTAACTTAGGAGTCACAATAATTTCTTTTTGCTCCCCATTTCTTTCTATTAAGAAATTAATTGGATTATCCTTAGCTAAGTTAATTCCAATAGTTAAGTCATCTGCTGAAAAAACCTTACTACCATTAACTTTTAAAAATTTATCTCCCTCTTGTAAGCCAGCTTCTATAGCAGGCATGCCTTCTACTAAGTTATCTACTTTTGGTAGACTATAACCAAAATTATTTAAAAATGCTGTAAATATAACTATAGCTAACACAAAATTCATAAATGCTCCTGCTATAATTACACTTATTCTTCGAAGAGGTGACTTTGAAGAAAAACTTCTTTCATCATGAACTGCTTCCTCTTCCCCCATCATTTTAACATATCCACCAATAGGAAACAAACCAATTGAATATTTTGTTTCTTTTCCTTCAGTAGAAAATATTTTTGGCCCCATACCTATTGCAAATTCTTCAACTTTTATTCCATTTACTTTTGCCATTACAAAATGACCAAGTTCATGTACTATTATAAGCAAACTAAATCCTAATATTGCATAAATTATATTCAATCCCTTTTCCTCCTAATTCCATCTAGTCCTTATATATTTTCTAACCCTATTATCTAAGTCAATTATATTATCTATTGTTATTTCTTTTTTCTTATCTTCTTTA
>NZ_JABUTB010000080.1 GCF_021443865.1 Clostridium sp. | reverse complement strand
AGACTTGAAACTTGGACTTTTCAGCATTTCTTAACTGTGAGGACTTTAGCAACATTTGGAGATGGACTAAACAACTTGCATAAAGGATATTCAGGAGTCAATGAAGTATCTGATAATATTTTCGATAATTTAATGGTTGCATTAACAGGAAAGATAAATGCTTATGAAGTGATGTTAGATGAGAAACTAATAGGATATACTGTTTCAGAAAGCAACTTAGAAAATGTAAAAAAAATTATTCTAAAAAAATATATAGATGAAAACAGTATAAAAGAGGATATGGTTAAGGAGTTCGATATTAAAGGAGATATAGTATTAAATCAAGAAAGAGTAGAGGTTGACTTGATTGAGACAAATGAAGAAATAGCAAATAATCTTTATGAATTATCTAAAAGAGAATCTAATGGTATTAAAATAAATATAAAATATTTAAAAGAAGAAGTAGATAATATAAAACCATCAACTACCATAATTCCAACAGAAACTCTATATATAGGAGAATCTAAAATAGAAGAAGGAGTTTATGGACTTAAAAGAGATACAAAAGAATATACAGTTGAAGCAGGTAAAATTATAAATTCAAAATTAATTGAAGAATATATAATTAAAGATGCAGTTAGCAAAAAAATATATAGGGGAACTAAAAATCCTTATAAATATGGAGTTGCTTTTTTAAGTCATCCAACTAGGGGGGGATACATGACCTCTGGATATGGTGAAAGATGGAGTTCATTTCATAAGGGAATAGATATTGCAGGAGATATAGGAGATAATGTTTTTGCCGCAATGGACGGAGAAGTTATTTATTCTGAATATAATGATGGCGGATATGGTAATTTAATTATAATTAAGCATGAAGATAATATGAGTACATATTATGGGCACTTAAATGAATATAAAGTAAAAGTAGGAGATAAGGTAAAAAAGGGAGATATAATTGGAGAAGTAGGGAATACTGGATTCAGTACTGGACCGCACTTACACTTTGAATTAAGAGTAAATAATGAACCAGTAGACCCTACAGGATATATTGTACAATAAGTAAGAATATAAAATAAGAACTCAAATAGTATTTAATTTGAGTTCTTATTTTAGTATTAGCTTAATATTAACTTTGCCATATCCTTGATGATGTTTTGGAATTTCATCTAGATGTTCGCAAGCTACTTTTAATATTGAAGATATATCTTTTGGTGTTAAACTATTATCAGTTTCATAAATTAATGCACATACACCTGCTATATAAGCAGCAGCTATTGAAGTTCCAGTAAAGGTCTTATAAGATAGATCTAATTTTGAAGGGTATAGCTTATTACCATCTCTTTCAGAAATAAAATTTATATCTGAATTTAATGAAACAATATCCACACAAGAAGCACAAAGATTAGGTTTAGTATCCATTCTTGTAGAACCAGATGAAGAGTAAGTATAAGGGTGTATATTAGCGGTTGAGTCATAGCCTGAAACTGTTATACATCTATCACAAAGAGCTAATCCTGTAATAGAACCATCTAAATTCTTGCTACTTCCACTTGGTATTATACAAGTAATATTTTTGCTGTTAATTAAAGAAACTAACGAATCAAATAAATTTTGTAGAAAGGTGTTGTAGCTTAATAATTCAAAAGGAAGGCACAAAACCTTTATAACACCCTTTTCAGCTTCTTTAGACACTAATTCCATAGCATATAATATATCTGAAAAGTAGCCCTTACCAGTTCTGTCAAAGGCCTTATAAGAATATATAGAGCTTTCAGGAGCTATTCCACTATACATTCCATTAGATTTTTTACCATTACCAGCAATAATACCTGCTGTACAAGTTCCATGACCATTATCATCATATGGATAATGCAAATCATTAATTAAGTCTATAAATAAGGATATTCTATTATAAGGAGTAGTCAAATCAGCATGAGGATAAACTCCAGAATCTATTATAGCTATTCCTATTCCTTTACCCTTATTTCTATTTTTATTAGGTAGTCTAACTTTATTTGCGGTATTTACACTAATACCACATAAAAATAAGTATTCATCAAAGCAAATATATTCGATCTCAGGGTATTCTAAGAGTCTTTCTATGCCATTAGAATTTAATCTAGCAGTTATTACTTTACAAGCTTCTATATGGTTTATTAATTCACCCTTGTATGAAGGTATTTTTTTTATTATACTATCTTGAAATCTTTTATATTTAATTAAAACTCTATAATTATTATAAGGTTTTGATAACATACATGATTTTAAATTCGGCTCTAATCTTCTAGTAAAAGAAAACATATTAATCTCCTAAAAATGATCACAATATATATTATATTAAAAGGTATATTTTTGTTAATACAATAAATAAAAAAGGAGAGGAATTAACCTCTCCTTTTGAAAATAATTATTCCAATTATCATAACTCCAATTCCAATAAACTCCCTAATTCCAAAGGAAACTCTTTCAGTTCCAAAAAGGCCAAAGGCATCTACTATTCCTGCAGAAGCTAATTGAGCTATTAATATTGTTCCGATTCCTAAGGTTGCACCCATAGCCCCTATGCTTTTCATAACAGTAAAAATTATAATAACTCCAAGTATACCACCTAATAAATAAAGCTTATTTACATCTTTTACAGCCTTAAAAGAACCTTTTCCAAAGAACATTAGTATTATTAATGTAAATATTAATGCTGTTCCTTGGACTATTACATTAGTTTCCCAAGTTCCAACCTTTTCTCCAAGGCGTGTATTAAAAATTCCTTGAAGTGTCATTGAAATTCCAGAAATAATTGCACATATAATTGCTAACATCATATCACCTCGAAGATATTATTCCCTCTAAGCATAATAAATATTAAAAAACCTTCTATTTAAAAATAGAAGGCTTTCTTTTAATTCTTCAAAAATTTTTCTTTTATTTGAGTTTCGGAATATCCTAAAGTTATTCCTAGGCTTATGAAATCTTCAACTAGTGTTAAATAGTGGTCTTCTGAAGTTGATATTATTAAGTCATTTAAATCTATAAATAAATTTAAAAATTGATCACTTAAACAATAATCATTTGGCTTTATTGATACTTCTTCTATTGAATTGTATTTTTTATCTATACCTATAGATATAATTTTAGCAAAACAATCTAAATATTTCTTAAATAAAGCTTCTTTATTTATTTCTAATTCTTCTCCAATCCAATACTTATAACATTGTGTTTCATCAGCTAGATGACTTATTTTTGTATGTAACTCTAAATATTTTCTAGCCCAAATTTTATACTCACTTAAGTTGCTATCAATAATAAGTTGTTTATTTCTTTCTATTTGAGCCTCAAAAAAAGACTTAATTTCCATAAACATCCTCCTGGCTTTTTGGATTTACCATATACTATTTTACAGAAATAAATTGAAAATGAAAAGTATAGAAAACGAATACAAAAAAATAAATTTTTAAATTGTGGAAAATTTAAGCGAATAAAAAAGTAATAATTTCTACTATTATTCTAAATAGGAATTATTACCTTCTTTTAACTTATAAATATAAGTTCTTCTTTAATGGATAACTTTTAACTAAGGTTTCTCTTTTATTATTTGAAAATCTCCATAATTCAATTCTATCTACCTTTAAAGTATCACATTTGGACTTAAGATTAATTTCACCATCAAGTTTTTTCATATCTCTTGGAATAAAATTTAGATTAGCCAAGGATATATGAAGAGGTGACTCGTTAGAATTTTCTTCAACATTAAATCCATGTAGTCTTAATGTATCATTCATTAATCTATCCATTCTTTTAATATATCCAACATCTTGAATATTAAGGTTTAAGGTTTTACTATTTTCTGAAATAGAAATCTCCTTCATTAATTGAACCTTAAAATTTTTATATGGTTTTATTATTTTATCTACTACAACATCTAATTTATCTATATTTGGATTCTCAATTACTTCTAAAGGTATATAAGGGGCTGGAGAATTTCTATTTGCCCTAAACTTTTTAGAAAGATTCTTTTGTATAGGATTTAAATTTTTATATGATTCATCATCAAATAGTGCCACTAAGTAATATTTCATAGCTTCAGCCTCTCATAATATATTGGTTTATATTCATAATAAATGTATACAAACCTTGTTATAAATTATAACATATTACAAAAAATTTAAAAAGATTATATAATTTAAAAATTTTACGAATATTTTGTTGCAAAGTAAGTAAAAAAGCCTTTTGTAAGAAAAAACTCTATTTAATTAAATAATTTTTATGTTATAATGTTAGTTGTAAGTTTTTAAGAAAGTTACATAGAATGGATAATTGTTGAAATAATAGGAAACATTAATATATATAAATATGATAAGGGTGAAACGGATGGAAAAGTTAGTTATAAATGGAGGAAAAGTCTTAAAAGGCTCAGTTGACATAAATGGTGCAAAAAACTCAGCAGTTGCTATATTGCCAGCAGCGATAATGGCAAGCGAAGGTAAATGCATTATTGATAATGTTCCGGATATAGAAGATGTACATTGTCTTGAAAGAATATTATCAAGTCTTGGATGTAAGGTTAAAAAAATTGATAATAATACTATAGAAATAGATTCTACTGAAGTTACAAGCGTTGATGCATGTACTGATGATGTTAGAAGAATGAGAGCTTCATATTACTTTATAGGAGCTTTATTATCAAGATTTAAAAAAGCTAGAGTAGAATTACCAGGCGGATGCCCTATTGGAGTTAGACCAATAGATCAACACATTAAGGGATTTGAAGCATTAGGTGCTAAAGTAAATATTGAACATGGAGCTGTTACTGTAGAAGCAGAAAAACTTCAAGGAGCAAATATATTCTTTGATGTAGTTACAGTTGGAGCGACTATTAACGTTATGATTGCAGCAACATTAGCAGAAGGTACTACTATACTTGAAAATGTTGCAAAAGAACCTCATGTTGTTGATGTAGCAAACTTTTTAAACTCTATGGGTGCAGATATTAAAGGTGCTGGAACAGATGTAATTAGAGTAAAAGGTGTAGAAAAATTAGTTGGATGTGATTATAGCGTTATTCCAGATCAAATAGAAGCAGGAACTTTTATGATTGCAGCAGCTGCAACTAAAGGAGATGTAACTATAAATAATGTTATTCCAAAGCACTTAGAATCTATAGCAGCTAAACTTATAGAAATGGGTGCAACTGTAGAAGAGGGAGACGATAGCGTTAGAGTTTACGCAACTGGAGATTTAAAGGGTGTTAGTGTTAAAACAGCTCCTTATCCAGGATTCCCAACAGATGTACAACAACCTATGTCAGCATTATTAAGCATAGTACCAGGAAAAAGTTTAATTGCAGAAACTATTTGGGAAAGCAGACATAAGCATATAGATGAGCTTAAGAAAATGGGAGCTACTATAAAAGTTGAAGGAAGAACGGCAATAATTGAAGGTAAAGATAAATTAGTTGGAGCTAAAGTAATAGCAACTGACTTAAGAGCTGGAGCAGCTATGGTTATAGCTGGATTAGTAGCAGATGGTGTTACTGAAATATACGAAATTGAACATATAGATAGAGGATATCCTCATATAGAAAACAAATTCGCAGCCCTAGGTGCAGATATTACTAGAGCCTTAGAAGAGTAACATCTATGGGGGAAGAGGAATGAAGTTTTGTTCATTATATAGTGGAAGCAGTGGGAATAGTATCTTCATTGCTTCTGAAAATGCAAGGATTTTAATAGATGCAGGTTTACCAGGAAAGAAAATTGATGAAGCATTAAAGAGTATTGGGGAAGACCCAAGTAAATTAGATGGAATTTTTGTAACTCATGAGCATTCAGATCATATTAAGGGGATTGGAGTATTATCTCGTAAATATGATATTCCTATTTACACCAATGCAGATACTTGGAATGTATTAGAAGGTTCCATAGGAAAAATAAAAGAACATAATATAAAGATAATGGATAGAAGATCTACTATGTGTATAAAGGATTTAGATGTAATTTCATTTAATATACCTCACGATGCTGTAGCACCAGTTGGATATACTATACACTGCAATGGCAAGAAGGCAAGTGTTACTACAGACTTTGGAATATACACAGAAGAAATAAGAGATAATATAAAGGATTCAGAAGTTATATTATTAGAAAGTAATCATGATGTAAGCATGTTAAAATTTGGGCCATATCCATATACTTTAAAGAGAAGAATATTAAGTGAAGTTGGACATTTATCCAATGAAGATTGCGGTAAGGCATTAGTTGACTTAATAACATATAAGTCAAATAAAAGAATACTTTTAGGACATTTAAGCGGAACTAACAATCATCCTGAATTAGCATTAGAAACTGTTAGTGGAGTTTTAAGAGAAAATAATATTATACTAGATAAAGATGTTGATTTAACTATGGCTAACAGACATAGTCCTAGTGATTTAATTTTAGTTTAGCCAATTTAAATAAAATAACAAAATACTTATAAAGCATATAAGAAGGAGAATAAAATATGAGTTTATATAAGCAATGGACTGATATGGTAGTTGAATATGTTAAGGTAAAAGGAGAACAAGCTTTTTGGAGTGAGTATATGGAATTAGAAACATCTATATACAAGGATATTTTAGCAAAGCATACAGAAAATTATACTTTTACAATTAATGATTTAGCTAAGAAACAAAATACAACAGTTGAATTTATAATGGGATTTGTTGATGGAATTAACGATAGCTTAAAGAATGAATTAGATTTAGAAAATATAACAGCTGAAGAAGAAATAACATTAGAAGTTGACTTAGAAAAGTTATACTTTAATATGTTAGATGCAAAAGCTGAATATTTATATAACTTACCACAATGGGAAGGTATTTTCTCACCAGAAAAGAGAAAAGAAATCCAAAAGAAATACAGAGATTCTGTAACTGTAAGAAATGAAAATAAAATAGGAAGAAACGATGCTTGTCCATGTGGAAGTGGAAAAAAATATAAAAAGTGTTGTGGAAAATAATTTATTTAAGAAGAGACCTATAAATTTTAGGTCTCTTTATTTCATTTTTAATGTATATTTATTATAATTAAAATGAAGTAAATATTTGGGAGTGAGATATAATGGATAATAACTTAAAATGGGTAAATGAACAAAGAATATTAAGAACTATAGAAGCTCTTAATAAAAACAATATGAATGGATACTTGGTAAATACTAAAGGGGAACTAATAGAAAAAATAAAGGAATTAGTAGAAGAAAATTCTACTGTATCTTCTGGGGGATCAGTTTCATTAAATGAAACAGGAGTTATGGATCACTTAAGAAGCGGAAGATATAAATTCCTAGATAGATATGAAGAAGGTCTAAGTCAAGAAGAAATAACAAATGTTTTTAAACAAAGCTTTTTTGCAGATGCTTATTTTGCAAGTAGTAATGCAGTAACAGAAGATGGAAAGCTATATAATGTAGATGGTAATGGTAATAGAGTTGCAGCAATGCTTTTTGGACCTAAAAAGGTAATTCTTATAGTTGGTGTAAATAAAATAGTTAAGAATATAGAAGAAGCAGTTGTAAGAAATAGAGAAATATGTGCACCAGCTAATGCTAAAAGATTAAATAAAATGACACCTTGTACTAAGGTTGGCTACTGTGTTGATTGTAAGGGAAGCGATAAGCTATGTAGAGAATTCACAGTAATATCAAGCCAAGGGGATAAGGATAGAATACATGTAATCTTTATGAATGAGGAAATAGGATACTAGAAATAAATGAAGAATGAAAAATTAAAAATGAAATTCCGCCGAGAGCGGAATTTCTTTTTTTATTCAAAGCTGTTTTCGTAAAAATCAAAAAATGTACTTATGGATACACCTTGTTTTATTATATCAGAGTCTTCAGTATTTAATTGCCAACCATAAGTTTTATATTCCTTCCAATTCTTTTTACTAACAGGATTTAAGTCATATTGTTCCTCAATAGCTTTAAATCCATCTTTATAATCCATAAGAGCTTGAGAAAAAGCTTTATCTGTATCTTTAAAGATTGGGATACCTTCACTATTTTCACCTAAGGCATAAGCTTCATTATCACCAAAGGAAGCACTACCAGTATATTCTCTTACAACTTTTGCTGAAGAGTTACTACAAGAAGTAAGTGTAAAAATTAAACTAAGAGAGAAGAAGATAATAAGTAATCTTTTCATTTATTTCACCTCTATAAAAATATTTTAATTATCTTTAATAATAAATAAAAATTAGATTTCAAAGGAATTATAACATATTTTACCATTTGAATTGGTTACATAAAAATTACATTTTTATTGTATCAAAAACTTTATAATTAAATAATTATATTATATAGAAATTAATAAATAAGGAGATTATAATGTTTGAAATGTTTCCTTCTATTTTAAGTAATTTAATGGGAAATAACCAAGGATATAATAATACAAATAATAATGTATTTAATCAAAATAATTATAATGGAAATATGTATAGTGAAAATACTAATAATGGTAATTATAAATATGGAACTTTTACTAATGGCAATGATATAATTAATGTATTTAGTGGAACTTTTGCAGGAAGCTTTGCAGGGACTTTTAATAGTATATTCAATGAAGTTTTTTCTACATTAATTAATAATGAAGATTTAATTAATAGCATAGTAGAAACTGTAGTAAATAGTGATGTTATTAATTCTTTAATAGAAGAGGAAGAGTCTGAAGAAGAAATAGATTTAGAGTTTAGGGATTATGGAGATAGATACCTTATAGAAGGAAAGCTAGAAGGTGCAAACAAAAAGGATATAGATGTGGATTATGATAATGAGCATATAAGCATAAAAGTAAAGAGAAGTGCCATAAAAGATAATTATCTTAAAATAGCAATGCTAGAAGAAAAGGATTATGCTGAAAGAACCTTCTATGTACCTAGAGTAGATCCCAAAAGGATTCAAGCCGTGTTTAATGCAGATGTATTAAGAATATACTTAAAAAAACTTCCTGAAATAGAAGAAGGCACTACAATAATAGATGTAGAAGAGTATAATATTTAAATAAACTAAAAATAATTAATACCAATGAGGAGAAAATGGGATGAATATAACTATAATTTCAGTTGGAAAATTAAAAGAAAAATATTTAAAACA
Organism: Clostridium sp.; assembly: GCF_021443865.1. Lineage (GTDB taxonomy): Bacteria > Bacillota > Clostridia > Clostridiales > Clostridiaceae > Clostridium. The sequence goes on along the minus strand of NZ_JABUTB010000080.1, from coordinate 661 downwards.
AGCAATAGATGAATATTCTAAAAGGTTATCTAGGTATTGCAAATTAGATATCATAGAGTTACCAGATGAGAAAACACCAGATAACGCATCAGAAAAAGAAGAACTACAAATAAAGGATAAAGAAGGGGAATTAATTCTTTCAAAAATAAAAGAAAACATGCATGTTGTTGCTATGGATTTAAAAGGTGAAAACCTAACATCAGAACAATTTGCATCATACATAGAAAACTGTGGAGTTATGGGAAACTCAAATATAGCCTTTATAATAGGCGGAAGTCTAGGACTATCACAGAAGGTAATAAAGAGGGCAAATTATAAGCTTTGCTTTTCAAAGATGACTTTCCCACATCAATTATTTAGAGTAATGTTATTAGAACAAATATACAGAGGCTTTAGAATAATGAAAAATGAACCGTACCATAAGTAAATGCGAACGGTGTTAATTTTAAAAAGAGAATTTTATTAAAAAATCAAGAGAGGTTATATTAATATGGATATTAAAGTGCAAAAGATAATTAAATTTGAAAAACTGTATGAAGCTAATTTAATCGTTAATATGGTATATGAAGGAGGAAAGAATGGCAATCATAGTGATGAAGTAATGGTCTTATGTCAATATCTTGGACACAAAAAGTCAAACTTTTTTATGCTACACTTCTAG
>NZ_JABUTB010000007.1:36655-70021 GCF_021443865.1 Clostridium sp. | reverse complement strand
CATTAGAAAAACAAGTTAATGAATTAACCAAGGAAATAATTGAAATTAAATCTCTACTTCAAAAAAAATAAGCTACTAGCATTTAATTAACTAATAGCTTATTTTTATTTAAATGATTATTATATTAAACTGATATGGTAATGTTTGAATCAATAGTACTACTATGCTTAATTATCTTAACTGGGCATTTTTCAGCACACTTTCCACAATTTATACATTTATCGTAGTCTATTTTTGCTAAGTTATTCTCAACTGTAATAGCATCGCTTTCACATACTTTAGTACATAACTTACAACCTATACAACCAACATCACATACTGCTTTAACTTCTTTACCCTTATCATTAGACATACATTGAACTTGATATTCAGCACTATATGGAATCATTTCAATAAGATTCTTAGGGCATGTTTTTACGCATTTTTCACAGGCAACACATTTTTCTTTATCTACTACAGCTATTCCATCTATTACATGAATAGCATCAAATAAACATTCTCTTACACAAGATCCATAGCCTAAACATCCATAAGAACAACCTTTGTCTCCTGCCCCTGGGGCAATTACAGCTTGAGAACAATCTTCTGTTCCATAATAATTATATTTTTTCTTAGATTTTTCACAAGTGCCTCCACATTTTACAAAGGCTACTTTCTTTTCACTTTCTTCTAGTGCAACTCCCATAACTTCACTTATTTGATTGGCTACTGTTACACCTCCAACTGGACAGCTATTAGCAGCAGCTGTTCCTTCTGCTATAGCCTTTGCTAACCCATCACATCCTGGAAATCCACATGCTCCACAGTTATTTCCTGGAAGTAGTTCTCTTACTTGTAGTTCTTTTTCATCTACTTCTACTTGCAACTTCTCTCCTGCAATTCCAAGAAGAACACCAATAATAATTCCAATTCCCCCTAAAACTGCTGTTGCTATTATAATCTCTCCCATTTTATATCCCCCTTATAGCCCAGCGAATCCCATAAAAGCAATTGCCATAAGTCCTGCGGATATTATTACTATAGGCATACCTTTAAAAGATTCTGGTATATCATTATGTTCTATTCTCTCTCTTATTCCTGCAAGTATTAAAATTGCAACTAAATATCCTATAGATGTCCCAAGACCTGATACTACACTAAAAATAAAGCTTTGAAGATTGCTTGTATATTGTACTTGTACATTGGTAAGAGCAACTCCAAGAACTGCACAGTTTGTGGTTATAAGAGGAAGATAAACTCCAAGAGCTTTATATAAACTAGGTATATATTTCTTTAGAATCATCTCCACTAATTGAACTAAAGCAGCTATTACCACTATAAATACAATGGTCTTCATATATTCAAGATTAACTTTCACAAGTATAAAATTATAAATAAGATTAGTTATTGCAGAAGAGAATGTTATAACAAATATAACTGCTCCTCCCATTCCAACTGCTGTCTCTGTCTTTTTTGAAACCCCTAAGAAAGAACAAAGACCTAAGAATTGACTAAGTAATACATTATTTATAAAAATAGTAGTTATTAAAACTAAAATTAAATCTTTTATCATAATTATTTACCCCCCTCATCAATTCCATTAATCATTTCAATTTTTGAACTACAGCCTGAAAGAGTACATCCAGCACAACTTGAAGTGCAGCTCTCTTCTGACTTCTTCTTATTAGTAGCACTAGGTGCATTAAATTTATTTTGAAGGGCTGTTAAAAATGCAATTACAAAGAATGCCCCTGGAGCTAGTACAAATATGGATACTGGTTCATAGGAAGATGGTAATATATTAAGTCCAAATGCTTGCCCACTTCCTATTATTTCTCTTACAGCACCAATAACTAAAAGTCCTAAGGTAAAGCCTAGTCCCATTCCAATTCCATCAAAAATAGATGACACCACATCATTTTTTGCTGCATAGGCTTCTGCTCTTCCAAGGATTATACAGTTAACAACTATAAGAGGTATATAAATACCAAGGGATTTATATAGGCTCTCATAAAAATATGCCTCAAGTAGCATTTCTACTACTGTAACAAAAGATGCTACTATAACTATATATGCAGGCATCCTAACCTTATCAGGTATAACTTTTCTAAGCATTGATATAAGTAAATTTGAAGCTACTAAAACTGCTGTTGTTGAAAGTCCCATTCCAACTCCATTAATAGCAGCTGTAGTAACTGCCATTGTAGGACACAATCCAAGCATCATTACAAAAGTAGGATTTTCTTTAATTACTCCATTATAAATACGTTCTGTACATTTATTCATTTATTAAAAAGCCTCCTTACCTAAAATATTTTCTTCTGCAAATACTAATGCTGAATTTACAGCTTCAGTTACAGCAGAAGTTGTAATGGTAGCTCCACTTATAGCATTAATTTCATCTTCTTTAGATGCACCTGATTTTGAATATTTTATTTCTTTAACATTTTTACCTGCAAATTGTGATTTAAATTCTTCTTCAGTAGCCTTCATACCAAGTCCTACTGTTTCACTAATTGAAAGTATTTCAAAGCCTTGAATTTTTCCTTCCTTATCAAGTCCAAGGGAAATTTCAATATTTCCACCATATCCATTAGGTGAAGTGGCATTTATGATATAACCTATAGTTTCATTCTTTGATTTTGCAATTAAAGCTTCATTTACTGTAGTTCCATTAAAACCTTTTTCCTCTAAAAAATCCTTAGAAGACTCACATTTTTTAACTAAGGTTTCATTTGCTTCAAAAGTTTCTGCTTCATTAAACATTCCTCTATAAGCTTTATTTTTCTCTTCTGTTCTAGCATAAGCAATAGGCTCTTTTGTAACCTTGTTAACTGTTGATAATATAAATCCAGAAACAAGAGTTATAATTAAAAGTATTATTGTATCTTTAATTATTGTATTTTTTCCCTTAGCCATTTATAGTAGCCTCCTTTCCAAATGCCTTTGGAAGAGTGTATTTTTCGATAAGAGGTACCATCATATTAGATAATATAATAGCATAGGAAACTCCTTCTGCTGAACTTCCATAATACCTAAATATTGCTGTAATAAATCCTAGTAAAATTCCAAAGTATATCTTTCCTTTTTGGGTTATTGGGCAAGTAACATAATCTGTTGCCATAAAGAAGGCCCCAAGCATTAAACCACCACCAAAAAGATTTCCTATAAGATATTCTATGTTAAGACCTTTTCCACCTAAAATATTCATTATTATAATAAATCCAATAAATGATCCTATATATGTCATAGGAATTTTTAGAGAAATTATTTTTTTTCTAAGAAGATAAATTGCTCCTATTAAAATTGCAACTACAGAGGTTTCTCCAATTGTTCCACCTGTTGTTCCAAGGAACATACTTAATAAATTATAATCTCCTCCTGTTTTAACTGCTGTAAGTATAGTTGCTGATGAAACACCATCCACCATAGCATATCCATTTACAGCTGCATGTCCATTCATTATAATTCCTTTAACTGTACTATCTGCTGCAATCCCAAAGTCAGTCATTATTCTTGAAAATGAAATAAGTAAAAAGCATCTTGCAGCTAAGGCAGGATTCATAAAGTTTTGTCCAAGCCCTCCAAATAGCTGCTTAACAATTATTATTGCAAAAACTCCCCCTACTATTGGCACCCAAAAAGGTACAGTAGATGGTAAGTTATATGCTAATAACAGACCTGTTAATACTGCACTAAAGTCATTTATTGTAATTTTTTTATTCATTCTTTTTTGATAGATATATTCAGTAATCACGCAAGTGGCAACACTTATTAATATTATTATTAATGCATTTAATCCAAAGTTATATATTCCAAATAAACCTGCTGGAATTAATGCAATTGCAACATCAGCCATTATAGTTTTAGTACTTTCTTTACTTCTTACATGAGGTGATGCTGATACATTATATAATTCACTCATTTTAGATAATTCCTTTCCCCATAAATTTTATTTCCCCTAAGTATTTTTATAAATTAAAATTTTATTACTTCTTTTTTCTACTATCTAAAACACTTTTCCTACTTTGTTTAAAGGCTTGTGTAATTCTCCTTTTAGCAGGACAAATATAAGTACAACTTCCACATTCATAACATTCCATACCATTAATAGCTATAAATGATTCATTGTCTAACCCATCTATAGTTTCAATTGCTTTTTGAGGTATAAGATTGCTAGGACAAACTTCCACACATCTTCCACAACGAATACAAGCTGTAGGTTCATTCTTGGCTACTTCATCTTCTAGAAAACATAAAAGTGCAGAGGTTGTTTTAGTTACTGGAACATCCAGATTAAATATGGCAACTCCCATCATAGGTCCTCCTGAAATGACTTTTTCAGGTCTTTCTTTAAACCCTCCTGCTTCTTCTATAAGCTCAGAATAGTTTGTCCCTATTTTTACTTCAAAGTTTCTAGGATTGCTAATAGCATCTCCTGTTACTGTAATTATTTTTCTCATAAGAGGTGTTGATTCACATACAGCCATGTAAATTGATACTACAGTATCAACATTATCAACAACACAACCTGCATCTGCTGGTAGCATAGTTGAATTAATTTTTCTTCCTGTTGTAGCGAATATTACAGAACGTTCTGCTCCTTGTGGATATTTAGTTTTAAGAACCCTTACAGTAATATTATCTTCTCCTTCTACTGCCTTTCTAATAACTTTTATAGCCTCTGGCTTATTATCTTCAATGGCAATTATTCCTTTAGCCTTTGGGAATAAACTTAAAATAACTTTAAGTCCTCCAATTACTTTTTCAGGCATTTCAAGCATAACTCTATAGTCTGAAGTTAAATAAGGTTCGCATTCTACTGCATTTACAATTACATAATCAATAGCATTGTCATCCTTTGGAGTAAGCTTAACATGAGTTGGAAAGCCAGCTCCTCCTAGACCTACAATGCCTGCTTCTTTAATATAATTTCTTATTTCATCTTTAGAAAGTTTAGTATAATCTCTTTTTTCGCCAATACCATCCATTTTTCTGTATTCGTTATCATTTTGAATAATAATCGACATAACTTTATTACCTGAAACATTAAGTTTTGGTTCAATAGCTTCTACTGTACCAGATACTGAAGATATAATATTGGCTGAAATAAAACCTGTAGACTCTGCTATTTTTTGCCCTACTAACACTTTATCTCCAACAGCAACTATTGGTTTTGCAGGTGCTCCTATATGCTGAGCTATAGGGTATACCAAATTTCCTTTAGGTAAAATTTCCTTTATGGGAAGATCTTTTGATATATCTTTCCCATCCCTTGGATGAATACCACCTTTAAATGTACCTAATTTCATAAACTCAACCCTTTACCATTAAATTTTTGAACAATATAATTATATTCCAAAGGGAATAAATTAACAATTATAAAAAAACAATTTATTCATTTAATTACATTTATTTCAATAATATTGAATTATTTTACACATTCTATATGTAATTAAAAAATATTCTATTAATCTTATATATTAAATTTCCTTTTAAATTTGAATTTAATAACTACTTTATAATTAATATTTATAAAAAAATGTCCTATACTTCAAAATTAAATTAATTAATTTTATAGCATAGGACAATCTTAATATATTTGTTAATAATAAAATGTTATAATGCCTTAATTACTAAATTAGCAAAATACTTTGCTGCAATAATTAATGCCTCTTCCTTTAAATTATAAGAAGGATGATGCCATTCTTTTGTTCCTCCAACTCCTATCCAAATAAAAAATCCTGGAATTTTATTTTGATATAATGCAAAATCTTCTCCTCCAGTACTTTCTTTGGCTAGTTCAACTTTATATCCTAATTCAATTGCAGCTTCAGTAACTACTTTAGTATAGCTTTCATCATTATAAACTCCTGGCAAATATGGATACCATCTAAAATCTACGTTAGCACCAAAAGCTGATGCAATTCCTTCTATATTTCTATTAATTAAATCAGGAATTATTTTTCTAACATCCTTTTGAAAGGTTCTTACTGTACCTTCTAAATAAGCCTTTTCAGGTATTACATTCCAGGTGTTACCTGATTGAAACTTAGTTATACTTATAATAGTATTATTAAAAGGACTTAAATTACGACTTATAATTGTTTGTAATGAAGATACTATTTCACTAGCTACTATAATTGGATCTATACATCTTTCTGGAATAGCAGCATGTCCTCCTACTCCAATAACATCTATTTTAAATTTATCTACACTTGCCATAAGTGGTCCTGATTTTATACCTATTGTTCCTACTGGAAGGTCTGGTTTATTATGCATTCCAAAGATAGCTTTTACATCCTTTAAGACTCCAGAATTTATAATGATTTCAGCTCCTTTTGCATTTTCTTCTGCTGGCTGAAATATAATTCTTACCTTTCCATGTAATTTTGATTTATTTTTATTTATAATAATAGCTGCTCCTAAAATTGCTGAAGTATGAAAATCATGACCACAAGCATGCATTACACCATAATTTTTAGAAGCAAAGTCTAAACCTGTTTCTTCTATAATAGGAAGTGCATCTATATCTGCTCTTAAAGCAATAATTGGTCCAGGATAGTCTCCTTCTATTTCAGCAACCACCCCAACTGTTAAAGGTAAATTTAATATATTTATATTTTCCTCCTTTAACCACTTAATAATTCTTTTAGTAGTTTCATGCTCCTCCATAGATAATTCAGGATTTTCATGTAATTCTCTTCTATATTTAATTAGTTTTTCACTTAATTTATTTTCATTAATAGGTAAAAGCATATTATTTGTCTCCTCTCCTGTTTAGGACATTATCTTAAGATTTTTTTATAATGTAAGATACTATCTAGTATTTATTACTCTATACTATTCTTTTAATCTGTAAAAATTACCTTGAATAATAAAAATACTACTATCTTATTTTTATTGACTAATAGAGAATTTATAACTTGATAACTTATTATTACATTAATTGCTTCTGTTGTTAATTATTTAATTTGGAGAAATTCCTTATGAATAATGATTTATTATCTAGCGAATAATATGTGTTGATAACTATCATAAATATAAAGGAGAGATTATATATGTCATTAATCGGAAAGCAAGTTGAAGCCTTTAGAGCAGATGCATATCAAAATGGAAAGTTTATTCAAGTAACAGAAGAAGATTTCAAAGGTAAATGGAGTGTAGTTTGTTTCTATCCTGCTGATTTCACTTTTGTATGTCCTACTGAACTTGAAGATTTACAAGACCAATATGCAACTCTTAAATCTTTTGGTGCTCAAGTTTATTCTGTTTCAACAGATACTCACTTTACTCACAAAGCATGGCATGATACATCTGAAGCAATTGGTAAAATTGAATATATTATGATTGGAGATCCTTCTCATGCAATTTCATGGAGCTTTGACGTTCTTATAGAAGAATCTGGTCTTGCTGATAGAGGTACCTTTATTATAGATCCAGATGGAACTATTCAATGTATTGAAATTAATGCTGGTAATATCGGCCGTGATGCTAGTTCTATAGTAGATAAAATAAAAGCTGCTCAATATGTAAGAAATAATCCAAAGGAAGTTTGTCCTGCAAAATGGAAAGAAGGATCTAAAACATTAACACCTGGTCTCGATCTTGTTGGAAAAATTTAATAGGTACTTATTATGTTAGATAATAATCTTAAAGAGCAACTACTAACCTACCTTAATATGTTAGAAAATGATATTTTAATAAAAAAGAATTTAGGTACTGATAAATATTCTTTAGAGGTAGCTGAACTTCTTAATGAAATTGCTTCTATGTCTTCTAAAATTCATATGGAAGATGCTGATTTACAAAGAACTCCTAGCTTTAGTGTTAATTCTATGTATGAAGATACTGGGGTGATTTTTGCAGGAGTTCCCCTGGGGCATGAATTTTCTTCTTTAGTTTTATCCTTATTACAAGTAAGCGGAAGACCTCCTAAAGTAGATGAAAGTATAATAAATAGGATAAAATCTATTGATAGGGAATTGAATTTTGAAACTTATATAAGCTTAAGTTGTCATAATTGCCCTGATGTTGTTCAGGCATTAAATCTTATGAGTATTTTAAACCCAAAAATCACTCATAGCATGATAGATGGTGAAAGCTTTAAAGAAGAAATTGAAGCTAGAGATATTATGGCTGTTCCAACTATATTTTTAAACGGTGAAGTTTTTGATAGCGGTAGAATAAGCCTAGAAGAAATTTTATTAAAGCTTGGTGAAAAGAAAGATAGTACTTCTCTTAATGATAAAGGAATTTTTGATGTTTTAGTTATTGGTGGAGGCCCATCTGGCTCTAGTGCAGCAATATATTCTGCTAGAAAAGGCCTTAAAACTGGAATTGTAGTTCAGCGCTTTGGTGGTCAAGTAATGGATACAATGGCTATTGAGAATTTTATTAGTGTTCCTTATACAGAAGGCCCAACACTATCTAGAAACTTAGAAGAACATGTGAAAAGCTATAATGTTGATATTATTAGTTCTGAAAGTGCAAAATCAATAACTAAAAATAATGATTATATAGAGGTTACTTTAGAAAGTAATGCTACTCTTAAAAGTAAAACTCTTATAATTTCTACTGGGGCAAAGTGGAGAGAACTTGGTGTTCCAGGTGAAAAAGAATTTAAAAATAAAGGTGTAGCTTATTGTCCTCACTGCGATGGTCCAATTTATAAAGGAAAGGATATAGCTGTAGTTGGTGGTGGTAATTCTGGTATTGAAGCTGCTATTGACCTTGCTAACATAGTAAAGCATGTAACTGTATTAGAATTTTTACCTGAATTAAAGGCGGATGCTGTTTTACAAGAAAAGTTATATTCCTTACCTAATGTTACTGTGCTAAAAAATGTTCAAGTAAAAGAAATTACAGGAACTAATAAGGTAAATGGCTTAGTATATATTGATAGAAACACCAATGAAGAAAGTAACATAAGGCTAGAGGGAATCTTTGTGCAAATTGGATTAGTACCAAATACAAAATGGCTTAATACTATTTTAGAAATGAATAAGATAGGTGAAATTATTGTAGATAAAAAATGTGCTACAAGCTTAGAAGGTGTTTTTGCAGCTGGAGATTGTACTGATAATCCTTATAAACAAATTATCATTGCAATGGGCTCAGGAGCAATAGCCTCCTTAAGTGCTTTTGATTATCTTATTCGTAATAAGCAAAATATATAAATATCATATTTGATAAGGGAACTTTCTTTTAAGTTCCCTTAATTTATATATTTACAAAGGTAGAATTTCAATTAATAAATTATGTATAGTATAATTAAAGTATATAGTGAGATTTTTTAAAAGGAGAATTGTTATATGGAAGAATTTATAAGAGAGTTTTGGAGTAGCGTAGTTGCTCAAGATAAAGATAACTTAAGAAAATATTTTTGGGAAGATGCAATAATTCGATGGCACTGCACCAATGAGTCATTTAATTTAAATGAATACATTATTGCCAATTGTGAATATCCAGGAAATTGGAGTTGTGAAATTGAACGCTTAATTGAAGTTGAAAATAATATTATTACAGTAGCCAGAGTTTACAGTGAAGAAATGTCTTGTCATGCTACATCTTTTTTCAAAATAGAAAATAATAAAATCAAAGAACTTAATGAATATTTTGGTGATGATGATTTTCCTCCCAAATGGAGATTGGATAAAAAATTAGGAAAGCCAATAAAGTAAAGTACTGTTATGAAAACTGCAGATAAAAAAACACACAACTAAAATTAGTGGTGTGTTTATAATATATTTTTTATTAACTAGTTTAAAAATAATGAATCTGTATTAAATTCTTTATCTATCATTTTAGTCTTATACATAAAGTCTGCTACATTTTGCATTGCTTCACGGTCAGCTTCTGTTATTTCAATATTAAAATCGTATTGTTTAAACATTTCTTCTACTGCTGCTTTTTCTAAGCCAAGATCATTAGCAACTATTTCCATTGTTTCATCATGATTTTCATTTATAAAGTCAAGAACCTTAGATTGAGTCTTAATAAATAAATCTATTTCTTCTTTATGTTCATTATAAAAATCTTCTCTAACAGCAACTACATTTACTCCATCAGTTAAGCCCTTTCCATCTGCTATCAGGTTATATCCTTCTTCCTTTGATTTATATGAAGTAGCACCAGCAACTAATGCTGCATCAATACTTCCAGCATCTAATGCTGCTTTTGCATCTGGAATAGACATATTTACATAATTTACATCTTCAATAGTCATTCCTGCTTTTTCAAGATAAGCTACTAATAATTGGTGTAAAGTAGTTCCCACAGGACCTGCTACTGTTTTACCTCTTAAGTCTTCTGCTGATTTAATACTTGCATCCTTTGAATATATAGTATAAGCTTCTGGAGATCTTCCATATATATTTAATACCTTTATGTCTGCACCATTTGCAGCTGCTAACACTGCTGAAGTTCCTCCAAGAGCATATAATATATCAACATCACCTGATGCTAATGCTTGAGTTTGATCTGCTCCTGATGTTATTTCTGCATATTTAACAGTAATGTCCTTACCATTATTCTTAAATTCTTCTTCTATCATATTTTTATTTTTTTGTACTATACTTGGTACATTTAAAGGGGCTGTTACGTGAGTTATTGTTAATTCACTTAAATCTGATTTTTTAGCCTCTCCTTTTTGTGAACATCCTACCATAGATGTTATAATTACAGCTCCTGCTATAATAGATGTTAGTACCTTGTTTCTTAATTTCATTTTGTTTTCCTCCAATTGTATATTTTATTTATTCAACTTTTAAGTCATTCATTATCTGTTTTTTAATATTTAAATACTTATCACTTAATAGGTCTCTTTCTTTATTTTTATCATCCATTTCATATTGAGATTTAATTTTTCCCTTTTCTAAAACTACAATTCTATCCCCTAGAACCAATGCCTCATCTATGCTATGGGTTACAAATAAAATTGGACAATTTCTCTTATTGTGTATTTTTATTAATTCCTCTTGCATTTGTTCCCTTGTAAAGTAATCTAATGCAGAAAAAGGCTCATCCATCATTATAAAATCTGGTTCATATGCAAAAGCCCTAGCAATAGATACTCTTTGCTTCATTCCACCTGATAATTGATTTGGATATGCATTATAAAACTTTTCAAGACCTACAGTTTCTATAATTTCATTAATTTTTTCTTCATCTATATTTTTATTCTTTATCCCAAAGGTAATGTTCTTTTTAACATTTAACCATGGCATTAATCTATCTTCTTGAAATACATAGGCTTTCCTATTTACATCAGTTTCTTCTATTTTTCCTTCATCAGGTTTTATTAATCCAGCTACAATTCTTAGTAAGGTAGTTTTTCCACATCCACTTCTTCCTAAAATTACTGTAATTTTATTTTCATGTATATCTAAATTAATACTATCTAAAGCTTTTATATTTTCTTTTTCAACAGTATAAACTTTACTTACATTTACTAACTTAATCCCAGCCATTATTACCTAATCCCTTCAATGATTTACTAATTACAAAGGCAAATAATCTATCTGTCATGTAACCAACTACCCCTATTACTAAAATACCTACTATAACCTTATCTGTTCTAGACATTTGTTGAGAAAATAAAATCATATGTCCAAGACCTGTTGATGCAGCAATCATTTCAGCACTTATTATAGCTCTCCAACTATATCCAAGGCCTATTCTCATACCAACTAATATATCTGACATAGCATAGGGAATTCTTATTTTAAAAAAACTTTTAATACTTGAATATCCATAAACTTGTCCAACTTCAATAAGCTTATTATCACAACTTATAAAGCCTTTAACTGTATTTAAATATATAGGAAAAAATGATGTTAATACGATAATTGCTATCTTAGTAGTTTCTCCTATACCAAACCATAAAATTAATAGTGGTATTAAACTTAATGGTGGAATATTTTTTAAGAATTGAACAATAGTCTCGTAGTAATCAGTAGATTTAGGAAGTATAATCCTAAGCATTGATAATATAAATGCGGATATTGTTGCTATGAAGAAGCCTTTTATTACTCTTATAAAGCTTATGTATATATCTATAAATATTTCCCCAGATAGAGTCATTTTATATAAACTATCAAGTACCTTAGCTGGTGATGGTAGTATATAAGAACTTACTAAATTAAGGTTAGTTACAATTATCCATATTAAAAGCAATACTATAATTGAAATCCATGTTTTTATAATTCTTTTCTTATTCACCTATTAACACTCCGTCTCCATTATTACATCCATTATTCCAATAAAGCATCTTAAATGTCATAGACTTTTTTTACTATAGTGGACTAATTCCAAAAACTAGTATACTACAACTGATATTGAACATCAATGTTAACCCAAAAGAAGATAAATATTATATTTATTGTGATTTCTTTACTAAAGTCACCTTATATAATATTTATCTTCTTTTATTATTAAGTAAATTTTAATTCTGATAATTTATATCTTGAACTTTTAAATATTCAAATATTTTTAATTCATTACCTTCTAACTTTTCCTTTTTCATATCTATAGCATTTATTCTATTGTTATCGTAATTTTTATAATAGTAAATACATTCTTCTTGATCCATACAGGAAGAATATAGTGTTAACTCTTCTAATCCATCTTCAGTTATAACTCCACCTTTAACCATCTTAACATAATCAAGCATATGAAAAAATTGAGTAACTGCATTTATATCATTATTAATCTCTGGCATATTGGCTCTAATATACGCAATTCTTACAAATCTTGAAACTGATGCAAAATCTCCTGGTATTCCTAGTGTTCCTGCTCCCACTCCTAAAGGATTTAATTTTTGCTTGCTCCAAGTAGTATTTTTAGGAGTATTCGGAGTAATAAAGATATATTCATTTAAATTAGTTAAATGCCAATGAAAGGTGGGATTATTAGTAAGTACTCCTACAGTATTATCGTAAAAAACAAATTTATCCTTTGTTTTTTCAACAACTATAGACTTACCACTTTTATCGCTAATCATCCAATGAAGAGTTGGACAGGGCGTCTTTTCATTAATTGGAATATCTACTAATTCTATATTTTGAAGATTATTTTTAACTTCCTCTACAGTATCATAATTAGATAATACCCATTGAATAAAATCATAGGGAGGAATATTAGCCTTATCTTTACTTACTTTCTTTTCAAAATATGCATAGCCTTGAAAGTTTAAACCTGCAGCAGCTAATCCATTTTCATTCATAGCATCTGCCAGTGTAGGATGATTATCAATAACTGTTCCCATTCCAAGTATTGCACGATTATTTACTATTGTATTTCCTGTAACTATATCCTTAAATTCAAATAACCTTGGAAGCATAATAACTGATTGATTAAAGGTATAGGCTAAATCCATATTACGTCCAAAGTAGTAGTTACCTTCCTTTGAACTTATACTTAATGCTGTACACATAACTCCACCTCACATTTAAATTAGATACTTCTATTATGTCTTTAATTAACTATCCTATACTTAATTAAGAATATATTAAAGCTTCACCTATAACCTCTCTATTATTTAAAAAGTTATTGGTGAAGCTTGTATAGTTTATTTTCTAAATTTATATAACTTAAAATAAATAGACCTATTGATAAAGCTATCATATAAAAAATATAATCATAAATAGAATTTAATCCACATTGCATTTGCAAACTTTCAACAGCTTTATACACATACCTTTGTGGCAAAAAGCTTCCTATTTTTTGAATATACCTTGGCATAATTTCAAAGTCCCAAAATAGTCCTGACATCATAGAGGTTGGTATTATAATTAATATATTTACTGTACTTGCTATATATCTATTTTTAGTAAAGCTTACAATAAATAAATTTAAGGCTATAGATACTAAATTTAATAATAACATTACAGCTAAAAAGTAATTAGCATTACTCATTCCAAAATCTATCTTTAATAATCTACAAAGTATGTAATATATAGCACTGCTTATAGAAGATAATAAATAAAATACTAGCATTAAAGCCATATAATATTTTTGTGGATTTATTCCACTAACTAAAACCCTTTCCTTTGTACCATACTCTTCATCTTCAATTAAGAAATTTGCTATTGATGATCCAGTTATTAAAATCATCATTATAACTATTCCTAATGAATTTGATATAGAAGGTCTAGTATCTTCAATATTATTTAAATTATATTTAATTAAGTTTTCTTTAAATCCTTCATTATTTTCTTTAAAGCTATTTATATTCTTTTTACTTATTTTAGCTATTAGGCTTAAATTATCTACTTTTGATTTTATAATAGATGTTATTGTTGCCTTAATATCACTATTAGAAATTGATTTTAATGTAATTTCTCCCTCTTCTAAATTTATTACCTTATAAGTAAAATCTTCTTCTATTATAACTACCATTTGAATTTGGTGAGATGCCATTAAAAGTTCGTAGTTTTCATTAGTTATATTAACTATGTCCACATTTTCAATATTATTTATACTTTTTATTATTTCATTAGATAAATAATCCTTATCCTTATCTATTATTCCTACTTTATAATTAATACTATTTCCAAAAATAAAGCTAAAGAATACTATAACTAAGGAAGGTGCCACTATTGACATAATAATAAAGCTTTTTTTCTTAAATAGTATCTTTATTGTGTTAATGATTATTTTAATCAATATTAATACCTACCTTCACTTGCTTTTTATTAATGAATATGAAAATAATATTAATGATAATTCTAAACTTATTACTATTGATATAATTGGATAATTAGTTTTAATGCCTGAACTTAAACTTAATAGGGATATATTAGCCCAATAAGTTGGTGTTACTTGGCATAGTGCATTTGTAATTATATTTGATTTAATTAGTGATATTGGAAGGTATGCTCCCCCTAAAAACCCAAAAATAATTAAGAGTACATTTATTAAACTACTGGCTGTCTTATTATCCTTAAACATTAAGCTTATAGCTACTCCTAATACAGAGCTAAATATTATTAAAGATAATAAAACCATTCCTACTCCTATTAAATTTTCTCCCCAATTTATTCTCAAAATAAAGTTACTAACTAAGTAAACAATTATTACTTGAATAATACCTATAATTATTCCTAGTATAATTTTTGATATTATAATACTAAAATTACTAGCTTTAGTAACTTTTAATCTAATAAAGGTATTTTCAAAGTTTTCCCTATACATAGATACACTTGTTATCTGTGAAATATAAAGTATTATTAATACAAGTTCTGCAAAGGTATAATAGGTAAAGGAGCTTATTCCCCTACTTGATATTCCACCTTCTTTAATTTTTATCTTACTTCCTTCCTCTATAAACTCCTTTATAAAGCTCGGTTCTTCATTAGCTACCTTTTCAAAATATGAGTATCTTTCTAAAAATTTATTAAAGCTGCTTCTAAATATTTTCTGTGCTGTGTTTTCCTTTTTTTCATTTCTGTAAAAATTATAATTGCCCTCTTCTATACTTATATAAGCTAAGGCTTTGTAGTTTTTAACCTTAAGCTTACCTTCATTATCATCTGTTATTTCTATAAATTCTATCTTCATAAGCTTTTCACATTCTTCTTTAAAGTTTAAGAAGATATTTAAATACTTATTATTATCCTTTAAATCATTAACCTTGTAATAGACCTTTTGATTTTCAAATATATTTTTATCTACATTCATAAGTCCATTTAATGAAAATCCCATTATTAATATAAGAACTATTGGAAAAATAAACATTGTAACAACATTAGACTTATTTCTAAAAAAATAAACTATTTCTTTTTTTATTAAATTAATTAATATCATAGCTACCTCAATCTCTTAATTGTTTTCCTGTTAACTGTAAAAATACACTTTCTAATGTTGGTATTTCACTTCTTATACTTTCTATAATTCCATTATTATTAAATATGGTGTTCATTATATTAGGAAGGATATTAATATCTTTTGAGTAGTAACACTTTATTTCTTTATTCCTTACTTCTACTTTCTTTATGCCTTGTATTCTATTAAGTTGTTTATTTATATTATAAATTTCTCTTTTAAGATTTATAGTACATATATTTTCTTTAATAAAATTAGCTTTTAAAGCTTCTTTTGTTCCCTTAGCTATTATCTTTCCATTATCCATGATTGAAATATTATTGCAGAGTTCTTCGATTTCTTCCATATAGTGAGATGTATATATTATCGTAGTTCCTTCTTCATTTATTTTTTTAACTGATTCTAAGATATGATTTCTTGATTGCGGATCTATTCCTACAGTTGGCTCGTCCATTATTATTAACTTTGGATTATGTGCTATGGAGCATGCCATATTTAATCTTCTCTTCATTCCCCCAGAAAACTCACTAGACTTTTTATTTTGAAAATCTAAAAGACCAACAAAGTCTAAAGCCTTATTTACTCTTTTCTTTAATTCTTTTCCCTTATAGCCGTATAATGAACAAAAGAATGATACATTTTCCCTAGCTGTAAAATCACCATAGATTGCAATATCTTGAGGTAACAATCCAATATTCTTTTTATATTTATTAATATTAGTTTCTTTTTCTTCAAATATTATTTTCCCTGAAGTCATATCTTCAATACCTGAAATAATCTTTATTAAGGTACTTTTCCCTGCTCCATTTGGACCTAATAAGCCATATATTTCGCCCTTTTGTATTGATAAATCTATACCTTTAATAGCCTCTAAGTCATTATATTTTTTATGGAGATTTTCAATTTGAAGAATGTACATTTTTTATAGCTCCTCAAGCTTAGTATTTATTTCATTTATTTTAACTGCCTTAGATTTTCTATTCCTTATACAATTTTCTTCACATAATTTGCTTTCACAAGTTAAGCATGGATTAATAGTATTAAACTTTAATATTCTTTTTGCTCCATAAAAGTTTCCTACTGCAACTCTTCTATTTATATCTCTTATGGAAATCTTATATGGACATTTTCTTTCACATAAAGGCTTTTCACAAAATTCACATTCTAAAGCTAGTTTTGCAACCTTGTCCTCTTTTTCATTTTTCCCTATTTTAACTTGACTATATTGAAATGGCTTTTTAACTATATTTACATAGTTTTTCATTCCTTCTTTATATTCAAATTCCTCTAACTTTAAGTCTCTTAATATAAGATTTGCAGCACTTATTCCTGATATAGTAACTGCTGGAGTTCCTGTTCCCATAACAGTCGATTCTCCACAATTATAAAGGTTTTTAATATGGCTTTGTGTCTTTAATCTCTTAAGCATGTGTTGTCCTAATTTTTGTTTAGGTCCTGCTACACTTCCACCCTCTTTTAAGACATATCTATTTAAGGTGGTTGGAGTGCTTATTTCTACATGACATAGACCTTCTTTAAATCCAGGGAATCTTTTTTCTAATACATTTAGCATTCTATTTTTCTCTATTTCCTTCATGCCTTTGTATTCTTCTGTTTTATAGTTATTTTTAAAGCCCTTTGGCCATATTCTAAAGGAAGGTCCTATAGCCATAATTGTATGATACTCTTCATTACAAAGGGTTTTATCATCTATACTTAAAATATATACAGTAATTTCACCTTCATCTAATCTATCTTTATCAGCAATTAGCATTTCAATTGGCAATGTCCCCTTTGGAATAACTTCTTTTTTCACAAGAGCAAATATTACTACTGATGGATATGATGGCTCTAAATTATTTACTAAGCTTTTAATTTCTATAGTAGTATCATACTTCAATAGCTTATTATATAAGTTCCAGACATTACCTGAATTTATAATATATTTAGCACTTAATAATTCCCCATTATCTATCTGTACTTTTGTAGCTGTGTTATTTTCCACTATTATTTTCTCTACTTCTCTGTTATATATGATTTCTCCCTTATGCTCTTCTATTACCTTTTCAAGCTTACCAACTAAATTTAATGTGGAGCCTGCTGGATAATAACTACCACCAAAATGATTATCTACAAACATAATGGAAGATAATATTGCTGGTGTTTCTTTAACATTTGTATAACAGTATGTAGAGGTTAACTTATCAAATAAATTAAATACCTCTGGATCTTTAAAATATTTTTTTAAAATACTTTCTGTATTTTTGTTCATATATCCTAAAAACCTAATGTATTCAATTGGATGTTTTAATAAAGATTTTAATCCCTTTTCTTTTTTCATTGCATCTGGTGTTGTGAACTTTGGATCTTCTGCTATTATCTTTAAATATCTCTTTGATAAATCACTATAAAATCTTTTAAAGTTCTCTCTTTCTTTTGGAAATACCTTTACTAATTCTTCAATAAACTTATCTATATCTTCATGAAAAATTATTCTATGTTCTCCAAAATTAATAGCATATAACGCATCATGCTTTAATATATCTATTGGCTCTTCTAGAGCATTAAAAACAAACCTATGAGGACTAAAACCTTTATCATTAAATCCATATATCATTGCTGCACCTTGCTCAAATACAACATCTCCTCTTTTGAAAATACCACAAGAACCACCAGGTTTATATTGAGCTTCCACTAGGCAAACCTTTAAATTTCTTTTTGCTAATAAAGCTGCTGCTGTAAGTCCTGATAATCCAGCTCCTATAATAATTACATCATACATAATATATTCCGCCTTAATTTATAATTAATTATTCTATTAATAATCTTATTCGTAAGCTTTAGAAAATATTAAATATAATATAAAAGTATAGTAAATTTATTCTTTATTAATTTTTATATCTATTTTAAAAGCTCTCTCTTCTTAAAAGGAGACATCATAAATCTTTTAGCTGATTTCATATTTGTAAGCCAAACTATATGGGCATCCTGCTTTTTATTACTAATAATTTTAGGAACTAAAAATTCAGCTACTGTTTCTGGTTTATCTGCAAGAGTATTAAAAATCTTTCTAAATTTATCATCTTCTACAACAGAAGAAGGCTCACCAGTAGGTGATTTTGTAATAAAATCAGTAAGCATCATTCCAGGTGATAGTCTTCCTACCTTAATAGCAGAATCCTTTAATTCCTTAGCTAATGCCTTTGTAAAATAAGTAAGTGCACGTTTGGAAGTACCATATAGAATAGTTTGTTCAATAATAATATCATTTGAACCTAAGCCTTCCATATTCCATATTTGACCATGCCCCTGCTTAATCATATTTTCCACAGCAATTTTACACCCATACATAATACCTTTAATATTGGTATCTACAACTGCATCAATATACTCATCTGGTGTATCCCAAAGAAATTCACGAGGAGAATTTTGCCCTGCATTGTTAATCCAAATATCTACACAGCCCCATTTATCAACTGATTTTGCCCATAAATTTCTAAGCTCTTCTTTATTTGTAACATTACAAGGAATATAAGTATATTTATACTCAAACCCCTTAAGCTTTTCCCTTGTACTATTAAATGATTCAGGCTTTGAGCCAGAAATAGTTACATTACACCCAAGTTCTAAAAATTTCTTAGCCATTTCAAAACCTAACCCACGAGTACTTCCTGTTATTACTACATTCTTCATTTTAAAAACCCCTTCGCCCTTTTAATTTGGTATATATTATAAATATTACCTATAATATCTAATAATACACCTTATTTCCTTCAATTACTTGTAGAATATTTTTATTTGTAGTAACTACTCTTGGTATTTTAATTTGATTTTTTGAAATTCCCTTTTTAAATAGAAACTCCTTAACTTTATTAAAGGTTCCCTCTTCCACTATTATTATCTTAGGCATAGCTAGTCCATTTTTATTTCTAAATCTGTTATAGGCTAAATTACAATTTCTAAGCTCTTTATCTAAGGTGATTTCCATCTTCCTAACATCATCTTTTGAAATCTTTCCTTTAACTTCAAAGTAAAATTTATATCTGCCTGGGGTTATTAAATTATCTGTTACTGTAGTGTAATCTACTAAATTAATATTAAGCTTATTCTTTGTATTTTTAATGGCATTTGTTAAATGTTCCTCTGTGGTTTTTTCTGATACCATGTTTAATACTTGATTTCTTCTGTATAAAAATTCTATTTCTGGTGAATTATTGTAAAAACCTACTACCTTAACTACATCTCCTAATCTATATCTATAAAGTCCTGCATAGGTGGTAATAACTATTTCGTAGCTTTCTCCTATTTCTAATTCCTCAGAGGAAAGAGTTCTAGGTTCCTTTTTATCAACCTCCTCTGCTGGTATAAACTCATAAAAAATTGTATCTGGTATTATTACATATCTCATCTTAAGAACATATGGATTTATACCCATAGTTCCTTCTGATGCTGCATAACAAGGAGAATATATAGGGATATTTCCAGAATAGTAATCAACTACATCATTATAAATTGAAAAATTTGCTCCTGTAACAGAAGCAATATATTGAAGTTTTGGCCATACTCTTTTACAAATTCCATTAAAGCCCTTCTTAAATTCTCTTTCTAATTCCTCTGCTCTAGCTGCATTTGGTGATAAATATTTATTTAAAGTCTTTCTAGTTTCTTCATCAATATTTAGTGTTTTGCTTAATCTTCCCTTTCTTATATCCTTAACTAAATCATCTGAATTCTTTTCCATAACTCTTAATAAATCTAGAACATTTGAAATAAATACTGCAGATATGAATAATAAATTCTTTTCTAATAATCCAAAGAGTATATGCAAATAAAGAGATACTTCCTTGTCTTTAATGCTCATAACTTCATAGGGTGAAGTATATAAATAAGGCAAAAAGTTTTTAATACTGTTTATCCCTCCAGATGTAGCTGAACAAATAGGAGTTCCCCCTTTTGTATAAGTACTCATAACAACATCAGCTATCATTAATCCTCTTCCGTAATTCCAATTATCTTTAAAGATATTATATGCATATTTATTTATTAATAATGCCATATATTTTGAAGCTTTAAGCCTACTTTCCTTTGTTACAGGAATTAATTTTTGCTTACCTGTAGTTCCTGAAGTATGCCCAAAATATTCAACTTTTTTTGTTATTAAAATATTTTTCTCTCCACTTGCCATACGTTCAATATAATTTTCATAAAAAGAGTATTCTGTTAATGGTAGCTTTGACTTATAATCCTCTATTGAAAGTATTTCTTTAAACTTATGTTTTTTACCTATTTCACTACTAGCGTTTTTCTTTAAAATATTAAATAGTACATCATTGTTTACTTTCTTAAAGTTTTTAGTTTGCTTATTAAAATTCTTTTCTAATATTCCTCCACAACCAATCATTGTCCTATAAAGAGCTTTGCTTACAATGGACATATTTCTACACATCCTATGATTATTTTCCATAGATATTATATGAAAGCCACAAAAAAATGCTATTAAAGTATACCAATTAAAAAGTCTTATTTTATGTAAAAAAATAAGCTAGTATAACTTTTGGTAATACTAGCTTATTTCCATTAAACTTTCTATTTCTTCTTTAGTTAACTCTCTCCAGTTTCCAACTTCTATTCCCTCTAAAAGTACACTGACTATCCTTATTCTTTCTAATTTAATAACATTATACCCAAAGACCTTACACATTCTTCTTATTTGTCTATTTAAGCCTTGAGTTAATATTATGTTAAATGTATTATCATTTATTCTTGTTACCTTACAAGGTCTTGTAACTGTATCTAATATATTAACTCCCTTTGACATATTATAAATAAACTCATCATCAAAATTCTTATCTAATGTCACTGTATATTCTTTTTCATGATAACTTTCTGAAGATAATATTTTATTAGCAACATCCCCATCATTAGTCATTAATATAAGTCCCTCTGAATCCTTATCTAGACGACCAACTGGAAAAACATAATCCTTATAATTAAGAAAATCAATTATATTATCCTTTACTTCTCTTGATGAAGTGCAAACTATTCCCCTAGGTTTATTTAAGGCTATATATACCCTATCCTTTTGTTTAACTTTTTCTCCATCTAATAATATATAATCAGTTTCTTCCACCCATTGACCTTGCTCGCATAGCTTTCCATTAACAATTATTCTTTTATCCTCAATTAATCTACTTACTTCTTTTCTTGAGCAATATCCATAGTTGCTTAATAGTTTATTTATTCTCAAAGTAAAATATCCTTCCTATTTGTAAAAATTATAATATATATTTTTATCCTATTAATAATACTATAACTAAAATAACAGAGTCAATTTATTAGACTCTGTTATAATTTTAAAATTTTATTTCAATTTATTAAAAATTAATCTTAACTTTTTCTTTAAGAGTAATAGTAATATTATCTATCTCTAAGCCATTTGCTCCAAAATACAACTTAATATAGTGATTATTTCCGAAAATAAATCCTAAATCTCTAGTTTCTGTAACGAACTCTCCTTCTGTTCCTCTAATAGTAATAGTATATTTTAAAGCATTATCATAATAAATAGATAAAGGTAATTGTGCTAGTGTACCTTGATCTGATTTCATTTTTATTGAAATGTCATATACTCCATATTCATTAACAGAAATACCAAAAATCTCTGAATTGCCTTTACTACGTTTAAATACTTTTCCATCAATAACAATATTATTAGTTTCTTTATCAGCTTTATAATAAACTATATTTTCTATTGCAAAATCATCTTCATCTTTTTCATTAATTTCATTTAATTCTTCTTTACTAATAAGATTTAGTTCATGTAGAATTGCTGGTGACTTCATTATAAAGTTTAAAATATTTTTTGCATTTCTTTGTAAGTCACTTCTCTTTAAATCACCATTTTCTAAAGCCTCTTTAACATTATCATTTTCAGGATTTAATTTTGAATCTGATACACACATATATAAATCATTTTGTGCCATTACCATAGGGTACTTATTTTCCTTTGTAGCCTTTGCGCCTTCTATATTTGATTTAGCCCACCAATCTGACATTACTATGCCATCAAAGCCCCACTCTTTTCTAAGTATTGTTGTACATAAATCATAATTTCCAGCAGTCCAAATACCATTTACTGGCCCATAACTAGTCATAACAGAACGTAAATTACCTTCTTTCACAACTATTTCAAATCCTTTTAAATAAATTTCACGAAGAGCTCTTTCTGATACTATTGAATCAGCATAGTGTCTAGACACTTCTTGGTTATTAGCACAGAAATGCTTAACAGTTGGAGAAACACCTTGTGATTGCATACCATTTACTTGAGCTAAACTTATTTTTCCTGTTAATAATGGATCTTCTGAAATATATTCAAAATTACGTCCATTTAGTGGGTTTCTATGGATATTCATTCCTGGTCCTAAAAGAGAATCTATCTTATTTTTTCTCATCTCTTTTCCTGTCATTTCATAAAGTTCTTCTACTAATTCCATATTAAAGGTGCAACCTAAAGCTGTTCCATTTGGCAGTGAGCAGGCTTTTGTTCCACAATCCATACGTATTCCTGAAGGTCCATCAGCACAACATGCAAGTGGTATTCCAAAACCTCTTAGTTCATCTGTAACTCCACCAAAGGCAGCTGCTGTTCCTGGTGTAACCTTAGGACTGCACATTCCCTCTCCTCTAAAGATATGAATTAAATCATCATCACTTAATTGAGCAACAAAATCATTTATATCTATCTTTTTATTAAATACATCTTCAAGTTTGTAACCCTTATCTCCAGTATACGGAATTTCCTCTTCTCTTCTTTCTTCCATTCTTTTATATGGATTTATAGTTCTTGTAGGAACATCTTCCATTATAGTCTTAGGACTTCCATCTTCATTAAGAGTTAATTTAAATCTTTCAAAGGAAGCAGTAGGTGCACATGCTTCTTCTAACTTTTCTAACACAGTAAATTCTTCATTATATTCTCCAGATATTTTTGCACTTCTAACATCTGAACCAATATAAACCTTGTAACAACCTTCTTCTAATACATAACATGACTTATATCCAGTTATTCCAGTATCATCATAAGAAGCCATATAATATTTAGGAATTTTTATTTCCAATTTTTTGGTCCCCTGGGGATTAATTATATTAGTTTTTGCAAAGCCAACTAAGGCTCTTAATGGTTTTCCAAGTTTTCCTTGTGGTGCTTCTATATATACTTGTACAACTTCTTTTCCAGATAGATTTCCTGTATTATTTACAGTTGCTTCAACTATCACTTCTTCCCTTGTTACCTTTAAAATTTTCCCTTTAACATCAAAGTTAGTGTAAGATAATCCATATCCAAAGGGATACATAACTTTATCCTTTGCAAAAGTTTCAAAGTAACGATATCCTAAATAGATATCTTCTTTATAATAATTTCTATCTATGTCTCCAAAATTTTCAGTTGATGGGTAATCTTCAATATTTCTTGCAATAGTATCTGTTAATTTTCCACATGGATTTACCTTTCCTGTTAAAACATCAACAACAGCATTTCCTCCTTCTTGTCCTCCTTGCCATACATAAAGAACAGAGGATGGATTATATTTATCTACCCATTTCATATCTATAATATTACCAACATTTAAAATTACAGTTGTTCTTTTAAATGTCTTAGTAACTTTTTCAATCATAATTTCTTCTTCTTCAGTTAAAAGATAGCTTCCTGGCTCATTCTTGCTATCTTGATCTTCGCCTGCAGTACGACCTATTATAACTAATGCAATATCTGCATTAGATGCAGCTTGTACTACTGAATCTTCAAGCTTCATTTCCTTTTGAGACCAAGGTACATTTCCCCAGCCCTTGCCTTCATCATAAGGATTTTCTTTAATCCATTCCTCATATACTTTTAGTAATTCTTCATCTAAAGTAATATCTTTATTATCTCTTAGAGCATCTAAAATGCTAACTACATATCTTGTATTTACAAGACCCCCTGAACCAAGTCCACTTTTATAATAATTAAAAGCAATTCTTCCAAATACAGCTACCTTATCATTATTTCTAAGGGGAAGAGCATTATCATCATTTTTTAATAGGACGCAACCTTCAGCTCCTACCTTCCTTATAATACTTGCATAATTTTCTAAATCTAATGTATATTGTCCCATATTATCCTCCAGTAAATATATTTTTTCTCAATGCAACTTTTTTAATTTATTAATAAATATTTAGGTAGTATTTTATTTACTTTATTTTCTTATAATTTAAAGGGCTTATACCTACATACTTTTTAAATTTATAATAAAAATAATCAATATTTTTATAACCTACCTTTTCACAGACTTCATATACTTTAAATTTATCCTCAAGAAGCAATTTTTTAGCCTCTTCTATTCTTACATTATCTAAATAAGTATTAAAGCTTGTACCTGTAGTATCTTTAAATAATTTACCTAAGTAAGAGCTATTATAATTAAACATTTTTGCTAAATCCTCTAATTTTAAATCACTATAATATTTATTATCTACATATTTAATTATTCTATTAATGCCTTTCCCCTTAAAGTTCCTTGCCACATATTTTGAAATATTTAAGAATTTCTCTATTAAAAACTTAATAACTTCATTTAAGCTATTTTTACTATAAATTTCTTCAATAACTATTTTATTATCCATATCTGGGGTTTCTTTCACATTATAGTTTGATATAATATTATCTTTTAATTGAATATAGTAAGTAATTAGTAGCGCCTTTATTTGCTCTTCTTTATAATTCTTTTCTAATATAATTTTTTCCAATAATGAAAAGCTTTTCTTTATTTCCTCTACTTCACCTATTTCTATATATCTATATAAATTATTAATTATTTGTTCTTCAGTAATTGAGTTGTTAATAGTATTCTTTATCTTATTCTTATAAATAATCCCTTGATTAAGATATAAATACTTCTTATCCATTAAATCCTTAGCACTTTCATATGAGTAATTAATTTTATTAATATTACTAACTTCATCTCCTATTGTAATAAAAAGCTTTTCTTTCAGCTCTTTTTCAATTTGTATTGTCATTTATATTATTTGTATTTTCATTTTTTTCAATAATGAATTAATGGACTCAATACTTTTGTCATAAAATATTATTGCAACTCTATTTTTCACTCTAAAAACATTAGTATTATTTCCACTTAAATTCTCTTCAACTGCCTTTTTTAAATCAATTATATTGTCACTATCTAATTTCTCTTTATCATTAGATATCAATGCAACATATAAGCTTTTATTATTTATAGAATTTAAGATTTCCCTTGCTTCTTCTAAATAATTATTTAAGCAAAGCCTTACTAAAGCATATTCTTTTATTAATTCAAGCTCACACTCAACATTTGTATTCAAATTTATTTTATAAAAAATTTCTTTCTTTACTTCATTAACAATTTCAAGTAACTCATCTTTATCTATAGGTTTTAATAAGTAGGATTTTGCTCCATATCTCATTGCATTTTTTAAGTAATTAAATTCAGAGTACTCGCTTACTATTATAAATTTTCCTGAAACCCCTTTTTTCTTTGCATCTCTTATAACATCTAATCCGGATTTCCCTTGCATTTTTATATCCATTACTATTAAATCTGGCTTTAAATTAAAAATCTTTTCATAAGTATCATAACCATCAGTGCCTTCTCCACATATAATAAATCCACATTCATTCCAATTAATAATATTTTTTAATTCTTCTCTTACATTAGGTTTATCATCTGCTATAAGTACCTTTAGCATATTATTGCCCCCTCTCATCGTAAAAAATAATAAAACCCTTGTCCCTATACTATATTCAATTTTCACTTTAATTCCATAACTATTATTCCTTATATACCCTTTTAAAATTTTCCTTTAATTTACCATATTACTATTATATAATTTCTACCACTACCTTTAAATATATATAATGTAATATTTATGTAATTATCTTGCTTAATAATTAGTATAAGTTTCCTAAAAAATAAATCCCAGAGTTATACCTCTAGGATTTATAGTAATAAAAAATTCCTTTAATATAGTGTTCCTTCTAGCATTGTAAAAACTATATTAATTTAGTTCTTTATAACCTTTCATATAAATTTTATATATCTATTGATAAAACCCTATATTTTTTATATTGCTATTATAAGAAAAATCCAATTAACTAACTATGGATACATCTAATAAATTGTCCAGGTGAAACTTCTCTAGCTTCTGGGAACTTACTTTCACAAATCTCCTGTGCTACTGGACATCTAGTTCTAAATGGGCATCCTTTACTTTCAGGTGTCCACTGTCTTATTTCTGTATCTTTATCTCTTACAACAGGTAATTCCATTACCCCATCTCTTTCAGGATCTGGAGCTGCTGCTACAAGAAGCTTAGTATATGGATGTTTTGGATTGCAGATTACTTTATCTACATCGCCCCATTCCACCATATGTCCTGCATATAAAACTATTATTCTATCTGCAAAATATCTTGCTGTTGCAATATCATGAGTAATATATACAAAAGATTTTTTCATTTCTTTTTTTAACTTATTTAATAAATTTAAAACTCCAAGTCTTATAGATACATCAAGCATTGATGTAGGTTCATCTGCAAAAATCACATCTGCTCCCACTGCTAATACTCTTGCAATATAAGCTCTTTGCTTTTGTCCACCTGAAAGTTGATGGGGGAATTTTTCCCCTTGATCCTTAGGTGGAGTTAATCCAACCATTGTTAAGTATTCATCCATCTTTTTATGCATTGTTTCTTCATCAGAAGGATGATAAAGCTCTAATGGTCTTTTAAGATGATAATATATATTGTGCAAAGGATTTAAAGATGAAAAAGGATCTTGGAAAATCATTTGAGACTTTTGTCTATAATTTTTAAGTTTTTCACCTTTTAAATCATGAATATTTTCATTATCAAAATACATTGCTCCAGAACTTGGTTCATAGAATTTCATAGCAATTCTACATATTGTAGATTTTCCACAACCAGATTCTCCAACTATTGCTAAAGATTCTCCAGGATATAAGTCAAAAGATATGTCATTTAAAGCACGAATAGTACCTTTCTTTGAAAAAAAGCTTTTCTTAGCAACTTTAAAATCCATTGTAACGTTTTTCACACTAAATATTGGTTGTACTAATTCTTTTTCTTCCATATCTTATCCTATCTCCTTTACCAGTTCTAATGGATTATGACAAAAGAAGAATTCATCATCTTTTGAACTTCTTTTTGGTTCTTCTTCAAAGCATATTTTAGTTGCTTTGAAACACCTATCTTGGAATCTACATCCTTTAGGAATGCAGCTTAAATTTAATGGTGAACCTGGAATCCCTTCCATATATTCTATTTCACCTTGCAATGAAGGGAATGAATTCTTTAATCCATAGGCATATGGATGTTGTGGATTCTTTAATATTTTCTTTGAAGATGCTTGTTCAACAATTTTTCCTGCATACATTATTGCTACTGTATCACAGAATTCCATCATTAAACTAATATCATGAGTGATAAATAAAATTGAAAAATTAAATTTTTCTTTTAACTCATAAATTTTTTGAAGTATTTCTCTTTGAACTACAGTGTCTAATGCTGTAGTAGGTTCATCTAATATAAGTAATCTTGGATTTAAAGCTAGTGCCATAGCGATTACAGCACGCTGTCTCATTCCACCTGAAAATTGATGTGGATAATCTCCTAAACGATTTGCTGGAATACCTACTATTTCTAGAAGCTCTTCTGCCATCTTTCTTGCTTCCTTTTTATTTTTAGTTATTCCATGAGTTTTATAAAGTTCAAAAAATTGATTTTCAAGAGTAGCTACTGGATTTAAACAGTTCATAGCTGATTGGAACACCATACTTATTTTATTCCATCTAAATTCTTGCAATTGATATTCAGGTAAGGATAAAATATCTTTTCCATCCATTTTTATTGTTCCACCAGTAATAAGTGCTGGAGGTCTGTGTAATCTCATTAATGAATAAGCAATAGTACTTTTACCACAACCTGACTCTCCTGCTAGGCCTAGGCTTTTTCCTTCTTCAATAACAAAGCTTACGTTATCTACTGCTCTTATATGTCCTTTTTCTGTTATATAATCAACACAAAGATTTTCAACTTCAAGTATTGCTCCCATTAATTCACGCCTCCTTCACTAGTAGTAGTTCCTGAAAATTCTTTCTTTAATAATCTTTCTTGTTTCTTCTTTTCTTTATAGTATTTTCTCATAATTCTTTGAGCTCTTAATTTGGGATTAGATACCTCATCAATGGAGAAATTAATTAGTGTAAGTCCTGCTCCAAATAATATTACAAATACACTTGGTCCAAGTACTTCCCACCATACTCCACTATTTAAAGCACCAGTACTTTGGGCATTATTTAACATTTGTCCCCAAGTTACTGACATTCTATCACCAAAACCTATAAATTCAATAAATGATTGTGCCATAATAGCATATATTATTGTTCCTATAAACCCTGAAGTTATCATTGATAACATATTAGGCATTATTTCTACAAATAATATACGTATTTTAGATTCACCTAAAGTTTCAGCTGATTTTACAAACTCTCTATTTCTTAAACTCATAGTTTGTGCTCTATAAACACGAGCTCCCCATGGCCAAGAAGTAAGACCTATTATAATTCCAATTGCCATAGGAGAAATTTTCCCTATCATTGATGCAATTATTAATAGTAATACTGTTTGTGGAATAACCATAATTATATTTATTGTAGTTGTTATACCATTATCTACTACTCCACCAAAATAACCAGCTGTAATTCCAATTATTAAGCTTAGAATAACTGCTATTGTCCCTGCAAAAATCCCAACTGATATGGATACTCTTCCACCATATAAAGTTTGAGCCCACACATCTTTACCTGCTTGTGTGGTTCCAAGAATATGCTGAGATGATGGTGGTACACGCCATAATCCATCAAAGGTTTGCATAGACTCATATGGTGTAAATAGGTTAGCTCCAAGAGTTAAGACTAATACAATAAATATTAATACTAACCCAACAGTAGTTTTAGGAGACTCTTTCAAAAAATTAACTATTTTAGAATTAAATAATTTCTTTCCCATATTACAACCTCATACTTTCCTTATAATTATTCTCCTGATTGTCTTCTAATTCTTGGATCAAGAATAAAAACACTTATATCTGCAATAAAATTAGCTGACAACATCAAAATTGTAGTCATAAGCAAAATACCTTGCATTAATGGGTAGTCTCTACCATTAATAGCTTGAATCATTAACTTTCCTAATCCTGGATAGTTAAATATATTTTCAATAAGTAATTGTCCACCAAGTAAAAATCCAACTGACATTGCAAATGAAGTTACCACTGGTAGCATAGCATTTCTTGCACAGTACTTAAGCATAATCTTTTTATCAGGAACGCCTTTTGCAACTCCCATAACTATATAATCTTCACCTAATTGATTTATCATATTAGCTCTCATACCCATTATTCCACCGAAACTACTTAAAATAATTGCAGTTACTGGTAAGAAGGCATGATAGGCAACATCCTTAACATATGCAAAACCCTTTGCATATAATAAAGGCGTTATTGCATAGCCTTTAGGGAAAATCCCACTATAAGCCAATGTATAACTTAAAGTTAATGCAATAATTACAGCAGGAATATTTGCCATAATTTGTCCCCCAACTGTTAATGTTGTATCTAATCTACTTCCTCTTCTCCATGCAACAAATATACCTAAAGCCGTATTAATAATAAATGATAATATTAATGCTGTTCCACATAAAAATACTGTCCACCCTAATGGTCTTTTTATTACGTCAGTTACTGCATATAGGTTATTTGTAAAAGAAACTCCCCAATCACCTTTTAATATATCAACGAAATTTTTAAAATAAGTTACTATTAAAGGCTCATTGCTGTTAATTCCAAACATTTTTTCAATAGCTGCTATAGTGGCTGGATCTATTTTACCACCTTGTTGTGCAAGCTCTCCTAATCTCATTTGGACTGGGTCTCCTGGCATAAGACGAGGAAGAAAGAAGTTTAACGTAAATGCTCCGATAAAGGCCATAAAATAAAACCCTAATCGTTTCAAAATATATTTCATCTTTCTCCTCCTCTAACATTAATTAATAATTTATTTTACTGGTTCTAATTCCATTAATTGTAGTATCTTAGAATCGTGTATACAGTTAGATGGATCTGGACCCTTACCTTCTTCTGTTGTCCATCCTGTGAATCTAGCATCATTATAAATATTCCACTTACCATTGAATAAGATTGGTACACTAATCATATTTTCAGCAAAGAATTTTTCAACAGTTTCTACTATTTCAGCTTGTCTTGCGTCATTTGCTGTTGGTAATTCTTCTATTAAAGCTGTCATTTCATCATTCTTATAGTTATTTTGACAAGTTGACCACCAAGTACTTGTTAAGAATCTTGATTGATCTCCAATTGTGTCAAAATAATACTTCCAAATGTTTGTGTTTTGTCCATAAGCTGTATATAACATATCAAATTCACCAGTTCCCCAAGCTTCTGTAACAACTCCAAGTTCCTTAGGTGCATTTGTAGCATTTATACCAATTTTTTGTAAGTTTTCTGCAACTATTTGTGCTCCTGCATTCCAATCTGACCATCCTGCAGGGGAGATTATATCAAATTTGATTGGAGTTCCATCTGGATTATCTCTGAACTTATCTCCATCTTTATCCACAAAACCTGCTGCATCAAGAACTTTTGCTGCTTCAGTTAAATCAAATTTAGTATATGGATCTGAAAGTGCTTTTGCATCTTTATTTATATAGCCTGATAACATTGGTGGTAATCCAGTAACAGTTGGTATTTCTTCACTTAAATAACCAAATGCTGCAGATTTATTAATAGTATTTCTATCTGTTGCTAAAGATACAGCTCTTCTAAAGTCTACTGATTCAAAAGCCTTCTTATTGTTTTCATTTTTAGTCATATAGTTAAAGCTTAATCTTATAGCATCATTTCTACCATACCAATATTTCTTATGAGCATCGCCTTTTACATAAGTGTTTTCAATGTCTGGAATCATAATATATGCCCAGTCAATATTTCCTTCTTCCAATAATGCTAAAGCAGCATCATTTCCATCAAATTGTGGTATTCTTAATTCATCTACTTTTAAGTCATCAGCTTTCCAATAGTTTTGATTTTTACCTAAAACAACCATTTCAGGAGTATAATCTTTTACTTCTGAGAAAGATCCTGTAACAACTGGATTATCTATTATTGCTGTAGCTGGATCAGAAATTTTAGAGAATACATGCTCTGGAATCACCCAAGTTTGGAAAAATATATCTTTTCTGCTAAATACGTTAGGCTTTGACATTACAAATTTAACTGTATGATCATCTACCTTTTCAACTGATTGTAGCTTTGGACTATCTCCATGCCAGTTACCAGTTGTATCAATTTCTGGATTGTCCTTTGAATAAGTGTATGTGAATACAACGTCATCAGCATTAAATTCTTCACCATCGCTCCACTTAACGTCTTTTCTTACTTTTACTATGATAGTTTTGTTATCTGCTTCGCTTACTATATCTTCAGCTAACCACATTGTTTCTTTTCCACCATTATTGGCATCAAAAATAACTAATGGCTCGTACATAAATCCTTGAATAAATTGAGTTGGTTTGTTATATGGGTTAAAGTTTCTTACCCATCCTTGTGAGGATTCTTGTAAAATTGTTAAAGCTGCTGGTTTTGTATTTTCTTCAGTTTTACCACTGTCTCCTCCATTTGATTTACAGCCTATTAATAGACTTGTAGCAACAACTACTGTACAAATAAGGCTAATGATTTTTTTGACTTTCATAATCTCTTCCCCCTAAATAGTTTTTGTAATTATCTTTTATACCATTTTTAGATTTAATAGTATACCTTTACATCGACTTATAATATAACTTAATCGATTTCATTTAATACTACTCTATCTAGCTAAATTCTATATCAAATTCTTTTATAAAAATACCCTAAAAATTCAAGATATTTTCCTCTATAAATTCTAGCTTTTTTATTAATATAAGCAAAAAAATATTAGTGAGGTTTTTAATTCCCCACCAATTAATTAATATTTGTCTTCAGTTTTAATTGTATATTTAGCAAAAGCATAAGCTAAGAATTTTCCCTGCCTATAAAAGAACTTTAGCAAATTCCATATTATCAAATTCATTTTCTTTTATATACTCTAATGAATCAATTAAATAACTATTATGATGCTCTATAGTTTTAGAGAAAACTTGAATAAAATCAACTATGCTTTCTTTACTTTCCTGTTTATTATAAAGATATTTACCAACTAAATAAAATCTAATAAATGAATATCTAGTTAAAAGCAAAATATACCCATCAAATATTGATTCAGATTCAGAAAATGGAAAAATATTGTTGTACATAAAATTTACTAAGTAATTTTCAAAAATATAGCTATACTTTGCTATAAACTTTTCATTATATTCTTCAAAGGTATTTATATATTGTTCTCTAAGCTCTTTACTTATTTCTTCACT
>NZ_JABUTB010000007.1:28686-36442 GCF_021443865.1 Clostridium sp. | reverse complement strand
TCTAACTTATTTATAAAATCACCTAATATATAAAGCCTTTCACTTAAATTAAATTTTCTATTTTGTATTATCTTAATACTAAAATCTCTAATTTCTTTGAAATACTTTATTGGTGACTTATTATACTTTTTAGATTTAGTATCAATGTCACTTGATATTATATGTTTTTCTATTATTTCTTCGCTTTCTTTAAACTTAATTCCCTCTTCCTTTAATAAGAGAATTTTTGCAGCTTCATTGCAGGCTACATCAAGAGACATCTCATAATAACCATCTATTTTATTAATTATTCTAGGAAAAGATGTACAAACGTTTGAAAGATATTCTTCTCCAAGCTTAGAATAAATAATGCAATAATTTTCTTCGTCTAAAAAAGGACATCTCTTATCAGCTTTTAATTTTACTTTTCCATAATCCACATCACTGCTTGTACAATACTGATTGTTGTGAAGATTTTTTTGAAACATTCTTTTCATTTCTGTATCTTTAACTTTATAATACTGCCTGAAGGTAGTCTTATCTATATCTATATCCCAACCAACACAGCAACTATCCTTACAATTTCCACCTATACACTTAAATTCTTTAAAATATTCTGGGTATCTCGCTTTTATATTTTCCGCCATAGTATAACTTCCTTTTCAAATACATTCATTAGACTTTCTATTACTCATTTATTTTACTACAGTATTATAAGTTTGTCAGATATCTCTTAACTAATATTATAAGAGCTGATCTTTATACTAAAAACACAATATATTATTAAACAATTAAACTATAGCAATAAAAAATCGAACTACCTTTAAAGGCAGTTCGATTTTTTATTATTAATTATTCAATTTCTTATTAATTAGGCTACTATTTCTAAAATTTCTTGTATCCCTTTAATGAAATAATTTTCTAATTTATAATCTCTTTTATTCTATAATATGCCCATCCATATTTTCACTGCTGTAGCAAGGATAAGTACAGCTAAAACATTTTTAAGTATTTTTGCATTAACTTTCTTACTAAAGGCTGCTCCTAATGGAGATGCAATAAGACTTGCTACTACCATTATTAAAGCTGGAACTAATTCTACTTGTCCTGTTGTAATCTTTCCTGCCATAGAACCTATAGATGATATAAATGTTATAGCTAGAGATGATGCTATAGTCATACGAGTAGGAATCTTTAAAACTACAAGCATTATAGGAACTAATAAAAATGCTCCTGCTGCTCCTACAATCCCTGATCCTATTCCAACAATAAAAGCAAGTCCAGAAGCTAAAACTTTATTGAAGTTTACCATTTCCATAGGTACATCTTCATTATCTTTTTTAGGGATAAACATTAATATAGCTGCTAGTAAAGCAAGTATCCCATAAATTATATTAATGACTTCTTCAGCTAAAAACTTAGAGCCATAACTTCCTATAAGGCTTCCTATTAAAATACTTACACCCATATAACCTATTAGCTTTTTATTTAAATATCCACCTTTTCTATAGACCATAATTCCACCAATAGTGGCAAAGAACACTTGAACAGCACTAATACCTGCTACCTCATGAGCACTAAAGGCTGC
This sequence comes from Clostridium sp., assembly GCF_021443865.1. Taxonomy (GTDB): domain Bacteria; phylum Bacillota; class Clostridia; order Clostridiales; family Clostridiaceae; genus Clostridium. Next base: position 34,875 of record NZ_JABUTB010000007.1, on the reverse strand, counting down.
TAATCCAAATAGTGGTGGTATATATAAAAGCATTGGGTATTTAATTATAGAACCTCCTATACCTAGCATTCCTGATATATATGATCCTATGAATCCTATTAAAAATATTGTTAATATATATGAAATTTCCATTTGTCTCCTCCTAAGTATTTAATAAAGAGGCTACCTAAGCAGCCTCTAATTAAAAGTTTAGAATGTAAAATGAAGAATTGCTAAAATAATTTATTCCTTCATTTTACATTTTCCATTGTTAATTTTAGTTTTGCCACGGTACCTATAAACTATCTAACTGCACATCTATTAGGTCCAATCTCCATTTCTCTTTGTCTATCTTCATCTGGAGATATTTGACCAATATTAAATAGTCTTATATCCTTATAATCATTAGGTTGAGGTTGAATATTATTTGTAACAAGATTTATAAATTCCTCTTCATCCTCTATGTTTAGAACATCATTTTTTTCAAAAAGTTCTCCTAACTTCTTACCAACTGTACCGTCTTCATTAAGCTCATCTACTATCATATAGTGAGCTGGAAGAACTAAAAGTTCATATGATAATTCTCTATATTTCTTATATAAACTTTCTCTTAAATCTGCTGCCCATTCTCTAGCAACTCCAGCAAGATCTGGTCTTCCTATTGAGTTAATAAATAATATATCTCCTGTAAGTAAGTAGCTATTATCAATAACAAATGAAATTGAACCACTAGTATGTCCTGGAGAATATAAAGCATGAATATTTACAGAACTACTACCTACATTTATTACTAATCCATCTTCTAGATGACTATAGATAAATGTTACTCCTTTTGCATCCATTGGTGAAAGGTAATATTTTGCTCCTGTTTTTTCAGCAAGGAAACGTCCTCCTGAAATATGGTCTGCATGAAGATGTGTATCAAATACATGTTTAATCTTAGCACCCTTTAAATTTGCAAAATCAATATACATATCAATAAATCTTGCAGCATCTACAACAGCTGCCTCACCATTAGATATAATCATGTAAGAAAGACATCCCTTACCAAAGCGAACAAATTGATAAAGTTCTCCTCCATTCTTTAGATCTGCAATCTTTAATGGTTCTATATACTCACTATAGCTTTTCATACCACCTTCAAGATATGATGCTTTAAATCCAGCTTCATCTAACATATCAGCTATCATTACAGATGAGCCTTCCTTAGCACATACTACTAAAAATTCTTCATTTTTAGGAAGCTTGTCAGCAATACTATCTACTCCATCTAAAAGATCAAAGTAAGGAACATTCATATGGGTAAAGTTTTTACCTTCTATTTTCCAATCTTTAAATTCTTCTGTGTTTCTAACATCTAATATAAATAAATTTTCTTTATTAATTATCTTTTTAGTTATTTCTTTTACATTTACTTTTCTTATACTCATCTCAAGTATACCCCCTTAGGTATTATTTTTTCAAAAAAAATTAGAAGCTTAAAGTTATATCTGCATCTTTAGCAAATTCTAAAAATGTTACAGCTCCGCCTACTTCAATATTATCAAATAGGTCTTCTTTATTAATTCCCATAACATCCATAGTCATTTGACATGCAATAAACTTAACATCCATTTCTTGTGCCATTAAAGCAAGCTCTTCTACTGAAAGTACATTAGCATTTTTAAAGCCTTCTTCTAATTGTTCATTTCCCTTTGGCATTACAATTCCCTTAACTCCTTGTTTGTGAATAAGGTTAAGACCTTCAAATGTAAAGAAAACTGTAACCTCCATATCTGTTGCTGCTGCTGCATTTGCAATATTAAAAACTTTATAGGCATTAAATATATCTCCGTTACTTGCTATTATAGCTACCTTTTTACTCATTCTTATTTCCTCCTCTATATTTACATATATCAATCATTTATTTCTATATTTTTATCTAATTATTATATTAATTTATTCCTTCTAAATCCCCTGTCCAATTACTCATACCAGGAATAACATTTATAACCTTATTAAAGCCATTATCAGAAAGCTTTTGTGCTGCTAAATCACTTCTATGACCTGTTCTACAAATTACATATACTTCTTTATCCTTTGATAGCTTAGAAATATTTTCTTCTAAGTCTCCTAGAGGCATAGATATAGCATTAGGTATATGAGCAAAAACATACTCTGCTTCTTCCCTTACATCTACAATTTGTATATCTTCTTTAGCTTCAATCTTTTTAATTAATTCATCATTTGTAGTTGTTACTTCGTGTTTTTTTTCTATTACTTCATTAGAAGAATCTTTTCTAATATAATGCTTGAATACTCCTTCATCCTGAAAACTACCTAAGTATTGGTATCCAGTATTATTTGCCCAAGCTTTTACATCTGCTACTGATCCTTTATCAGTAGATTGAAGTTCAACTACTTGACCAACTTCTAATTGAGCCATTCCCTTCTTAAGTTTTACTATTGGCATAGGGCATGATAACCCATTTGCATCTACTACTAAATCAACCTTTATATTTTTCATGTAAACTTCTCCTTAATATTTTTTATTTTTTCTTTAGATAAAATCATAAGTTATATAATAGAATTAAACCTTTACGTTATACCCTACATGGTATATTCTTCTTAAAAAAATAGGATCAAATCTTCGTTCTATACCCTGCAGGGTATATTTTTCTCAAAAAAAATTTATCTGCTTTTTACTAGAAGATCTACAGCTTCCTGTACAATTTTATGTTTATTCTCTTCACTATCTTCTTCTGTTACAGATTTTACAAGATTCTCACTAACAATAATTCCTATGGACCTATCGATAGCTGAACGAACTGCTGAAAGTTGTGTTATAACTTCTTTACATTCCTTCTCATCTTCCATCATATTTAATATGCCTTTTAATTGGCCTTCTAATCTCTTAATCCTATTTACAACTTTATGATCATACTTCATAATTTCACCCCTAATATATGTACTACATTATTATTTTTTAACAAATTATATACCACACAGGGTATATTGTCAATGGATGAAAATCTATGATTAAATTAAATATTATTAATATTCTTTTTATTATATAGATAATATCTAAATTATATTTAATAACTTTATCTATAAATATAATGTCTTTGTTCTATGTTGTTAATCACATTATATACCCCCTATGGTATATTGTCAATAATCTTTTTTAATAAATAATGATTATTAATTTAAAGTTAGAATTTTTTTATCTCTAATTTAAAATATATTAAGCTGAAGATAACATTTTATAACATTATACTTTTTAAGTCTTGTAATTGATAAATTAATATAATCAGCTAAACTTATAACTAAATCAGAATTAAGATTACAATTCAAGGTGTATTTTGCCTCTTCAATAATTAAAGCTGAAACATAAAAAATATATTCTGGTAGCAAATAATTTTCCTGAACCATAACATCTAATAACTTTATAATTGGCTCTAAATCAGTAATTCCAGCACTTATATTTATTTTAAAATCAGAAAAAGGTGTAATTTACGATATTCTTCATATACCACAATAAAATATATAAGTTATGTTATAAAAAGATGCTGTCCTTAATGCATTATCTAAATGGTTAAGCCTTGGAAAATATGCAAAATAAAAAACTCACAAAAGAGTTTTTGAAATTAATATATTTAGTTTTGAGTTTGTATTAGGGCTGTTGCTTGGCAGCCCTAATTAATTATCTTTTATAAACATTTTTACTTATTAATTTTCTATCTTAAGCTCAAATATTATTTAATCTTCTTAATGTAAACTTTATTTTATAAAACACTTGTTATACATAAACTTCATCTGATAATTCATCTGCTAGTTCTTCTAATACTTCTATTAATCCATTAGACATTTCTAATGTTGATGGCACTTTTATTATTTGTCTGTTCTTAACTTCTGCTTCAACTAATGGCTCCAATATATTCATTGCAAATCTATTTTGATTAGAACTTGCAAACATATCTTTAAGTAATTTCCCAGTTAATTTATCTGTTAATATATCAATAATATTTTCAGCTTCTTTTTTATTTAATAAATAATCCTCAGCTAATTCTGTAAATACCTTCTCTACTATTTTCACCATTTTATTAGCATCATCTTCAATAAACTCATTCAACACTGCACCTGATACTTTGCCTGCTGCTGCTCCACCAGCAAAAGATCCAAGTATTCCTCCTATAACCCCACCAATGGCAGTACCAACTATAGGTATTGCTGATCCAATTGCTGCACCTGCAGTAGCTCCACCTACCCATCCAGCTGTTCCTCCTGCAACTGTAGATGCTGTATTGGCAACATTTTTAAATAATTGACTTCCTGATATCCTTCCTTTAAAAATATCAGCAACATCTAAGCTAGATAAAACTACTACTGAAATAGCACCAGTTATTGCATTTCCTCGTAACATCTTAGCTGCACTTTTCATAGCAGCTGCACCATATATATTACTACCACTTCTAAATGCATTAACCAACATTGCTGATGCCTTAGGACCCATTAAACTCACAATTGCTTCTGAACTTCCTACTAATGCACTATTTAAACCAGCTCTTGATAATTGACTGGATAATATAGCCGTTACAAATGTTGTTCCGCCTACTTTTAATCCCGCATAAGTAGCCTTTTTAATAGCATCATCAAAATCCTCTCCATTCCAAATGGATGTGGCAAATGTTAAAGTTGCACTAATCCCCATTGCACCAGTTGCAATAATTGCTCCATTAACAGCATCAAATGTAATTGATTCTACTGTTCCAAACTTAGCTATATTTTTTACTTGTTCATATGTAAATTTACCTTTTCTAACTATTTCATTAGCTTTTGATGGATCACTTACCCCTGGAACCTCTCCATTTTTTATTCTATTTTCCATAGCTTTTACTGCAGCATCATATTTATCTGATGGAACTTCTATTTGCATTGGTGTTCCATCTGCATTTAAATACCTTAACTTTCCATTTTCAAAACACTCTGAAATGCACTTTGAGCCACTAGAACAATATTTTGTTTGAATACTAATACCATTAACAACTCTATCTGCTCCATTTTTAACAATACGCCCTGTATTAGGATCAATTTCCTCACCTGTTAATTTCACAGTATCTTTTCCAAAAAAGTCAAAATTACTTACTTTGTCATACAAATGATTAGCATTTTCTGCAGCAAACCCATGTCCCCTAGGTGTATTAAACTTATCCATTCCATATACAGTACTGGCATTACTAACATTTCCATATATTACGCCAGCTGTTACTAATGGCATTTCAATTTGACCACTTTTTAATTTATCCTGTATTTCCTTCAATGTTTTTTCAATATCATAATCGTTTTTTTCTAAATATTTTTTACATATCTTTTCACTTAATCCTGTATTTTTAATGGCTAATTCTAATTTTTCTTCATTATCCATTCATCTATTCTCCCCTTTTGTTAAGATGTCCTTATTTTACCACATTATTGTATATGATTTAAATTTTTATATTTATTAAAATATTAAACTATTATTTAGGAGGTATGATATGTTAGAAACAGAAAAAGCTTATATTGCTGGAATTATTGACGGTGAAGGAAGTATAATGCTACAAAGATTTCATTCTAATGAATTTCCCGCTCCTTGTGTATCAATTGCTTCTACTTCCTTAGAACTATTAAAATGGATTAAGAAAACTGTAGAAAAAGGTGTTATAATTTCTAAGAAAAATTATAATCCCGAAGTTCATAAGGATTGCTATAGTTATGTTTTAAGAAGAAATGTTGCAATTTATCTTATAAAAGAAATATATCCTTATTTAATCATAGATTCAAAAAGACAACGTGCTGAATTGATACTAAAAAATTATAAAGCTTTAACTCCTAGAAATGGTCGTTATTCTCTTGAAATGTTAGAAGCCAAAGAAAATTTCTATAATGAATTTATATCTATAAAGTAAAAATCCACGATATTTCTATCGTGGATTTATTGGTGGAGGCGAGGGGTCATGCGGTCCCTGTATTTCTATTCCATTAGAACCAATCTATAACATTTATAGATTTTATTAGATTCCAATCTCAGGCATTGACTATATCTTAGTGTATAAAGCTTATACACTCTTGGCGTATTATAGAAGCTCAGTATAGTTTATGTCTTCTATCCTAGTATTCCATTGCTTTCGCTTTAGGAACCTATAAGTCGATACGAGGCTGTTGAATTTCTTCACATACCTCTCGGTATTGCCG
>NZ_JABUTB010000007.1:0-28606 GCF_021443865.1 Clostridium sp. | reverse complement strand
ATCGAACCCCTGTCCGAAAGCAGACCAATCTGACTTTCTACGAGCGTAGTTTGTGACTAAAATTTCGGTCCTTAGTTCGCTCACAAACAAACTCCTAATTCCCTAGCTTCATGAATACCCCTTTAGCTCAAAGCTTTGCTAAACTTCGTTTCCCACTTTAATGACACCAGTGATCCAGAGCGTGGGCACCCTGGGCTGATGAACAGCTATATTAAGCTGCTAATGCAAAATTGTCTTCTGCGTTTATCTTTAATGCATACTTTATTAGCGAGGTGACATGCTTGCCTCGGCCCGCTTATCAAACCCATCTTACCCCCGTCGAAGCCAAAACGCCCCCAGGTTAAAATTTGTTTAACGCGATTATTCAATTTTCATTCCGTGTTGTAATTATATATTATAATTTTTTTTCTGTCAATAATCATAAATCATACACTATATCTATATTTTCCCTTTTTTCAACTTCTTTTTAACTAAACTTTTTCTAATTGTCTCTTACTTAATTTTTTTAATTTTTACTAGTATTTCTTTATTACTTCTATATTTTATTACATATATATTATTGATAATATACATCTTAATTAAGCTCTATTTATATATTATTCTGTAACCAAACTTCTAGTTCATTTAAATGTTTTTCTTCTTTAAAGTAATGCTCTGCATTATCTAGAACAGTTAAATTAACTGAATGTGTATTCATAAAGTTATCTACAGTTTCTCTATCAGTTAAATTATCTTTAGATGGATATAAAATATAGGTTTTTGATTTCCATTCATCTATTGGATTTTTATTTACATAAATCCAATAATCCCAATATAATGTTTCACCTATGGTTGTTGGAATTTCCTTTTCTATCTTTAACTGCTCTTCAGTAATATTAAACCATTCCATCATATTTGAAATCAACTTTTCCATATTTAGTACCGGACATTGAAATAGAGACTTTTTAATATTAATATCTTTATAAGCTAAAAGACTAAAGTATGCACCAAGACTGCAAGCGTACAAGTTAATTTCTTTCCAATTATTCATTGCATACTTACTTATATCCTTTAAATCTTGTACAGCATTCCAAGGCATAATAGAATAATCATCTTCTTTGCGTTCTCCATGCTCTGGTAAATCAAAACTTACAACCTGATATCCCCTTGAAATAGCAATTTCAGCAAAATGTTCAGCATTTTCCTTACTTCCCATTTTTCCATGAACATATATATAGACCTTATCTGAATCTTGACCCCATACCAATGTTGGTATATTTCTTATTAAAATTCTTCTCTTATCTAACATATTTCTAATCCACCAATTTTATCTTCAAAATATTTTTTAAGTTCTATATTTTTATTCCATTTATCCTCTGGGTAATACCCATATCTAGTTTTAACATCATTCATTCTAATTTCAATATCTACAACTCCAGTTGGCATTGAAATACTATCACATAACTGAATTAGTCTATCATAATCATCATATTCATAGGAATCCAGTAAGTTAATAATTTTTTCTTTATCAGATTCAGATATATCAATTTTACCAATATACTCATTAATATTCTTTAATTGAAATGAATGTGTAATACATACTCTTGCTGCTTCATCATATCCAAATTCCATTAAATAATTATATCCATCAATAACATGAGCAATATATGTAACTCCAAATCTCCTACCAACATCATGTAGTAACCATAACACATAAGCCTTTTCTTCATCCATATCATCACATTTACTAGCTATTTTATAGGCACATTCTGCTACAACTATGGAATGATCCCTCCATGGTCCTGGATTCAAAAGATTAGATTCTTCAAGTATTTCAATTGCTTTTTCTCTTTTGGGAAACATAATAAAACCTCTCTTTATTTTCTTATAGTATTTTTAATATTTATTATAAATTTTTAACCAAGTAATGCTTTTTTCCTGTAACAGGATACTCCTCTAAAGAAAATACTTTTTTATAACCTAATTTTAAATAAAATCCTTCTGCTTGAAAGCTAAATGTATTTAGAAAGGAATACTTGCAACCTCTATTTCTCGCTTCTGTTTCTGCCTTGTTTATTATTTCAGTACCTATATCATTTCCTCTTAAATTCTCATGAACCCATAAATAATTAATAGTTAGCCAATTGCCATGAGTATCTCCTATAAGTCCAGCTACTTTTATACCCTCTTCATTTTCTAAAAATATTCCTAGTTCTTTTACATCTTTATTTTCTAGATGCTCTAAATTATACTTTAGTAGTTCTTCATATATTTCTTTCTTATCATTTTCTGAAGGCATACTTGTTATTTTATACTGCATTTTTATTCCTCCATATTATATTTAATGGTCTATGCTTTATATTCATCCTTTAAAATTCCATACTCATAAGTATCCTTCCAAATAGGATTATTATTTTCATCAGTAAAGAAATAAACATTTTGTAATAAAGTTCCTTCTCTTCTCATTCCAACTCTTTCAAGCAACTTCCACGAATTGGGATTGTTTGGATCACACATAGCAATAATACGCCTTACTCCTAATTCTCCAAAGGAATAATTAATAAGAGCTTTTAAAGCTTCTGTAGCATAGCCATTACCCCAGTAATTCACATTAAATACATAACCAACTTCCCAAGTTTCATATTCACCTTTTGAAAAATATAAATTTCCTATAAGCTTTCCATCATTTAAGCATACTGCAAGAAAGTTATTATCTTCACTACGCCTTTTAGCTTCAGCATAATCTTCTTCTCTGGTAAATGCTTTATATGGTTCAAATTTTACTACCTCTTCATTAGATAAATATTCATATAAATCCTCACCATCAGCTTCTTTAAATTCTCTTATTACCAATCTATCTGTTACTAATTCTCTCATTTTTATACCCTTACCCTCTATATTAATTAAAATAAATTAATCTATATCCCACTGACCTGGTAATCTTAGCTTCTCCATATAAGGAAACTTCTTATCAAATTCCTCAACTTTTTCAGGAAATAATTCTTCAAAAGTATCTGATTCATAGAATTTCCCCTTTACATCCTTGAGTCCATCTTTAACTAGCTCTATTCCCATAAAAGCATCAAAATTATCAGAGTCCTTAGTTGTAATTCCAAAATTATCACAAGTTTTAAAACCAAACTTAGGATAATACCCTGGTTCTCCAAATATAATTATTGCTTTATATCCAGCTTTCCTTGCTAAATCCATAGTTGTTTCAAGTAAAGCTTTACCTATTCCTTTATTATGATATTTAGGTTCTACACATAATGGTCCAAAAGTTAAAACCTCTCTTTTATTAACACCATCAATAACATAAGCTTTAGAGTACATTATTGTGCCAACTACTTTCCCATTAATAACCGCTATCCTACTTAATTCAGGAAGATAATCATTACTTTCCCTAAGAATATGAACTAAATAATGCTCATTACATCCAGGCACATGCAAATTCCAAAAAGCTTTTTTAGTCATATATTCCACATCAAAATAATCCTCTTCATTCTCTTCTCTAATTATTAAATTTTCCACCCCAACACCCCCGTTAAATAATGCATAATTGATAATTCATAATGCACAATTGTGGAAATAACTCAGACAAGCTGAGTTATTAAATTTATATATTAAAAATTATATGAGTCATTTTATTTTTTCATGATAATTTTCCAAGGCAAAAGAAAATCTTAATTCCTTCATTATTTCTAAATTATGACCATAGACGAATTTATACCTTAATTATTCATTACGCATTATGCATTGTTTCTGTTGTGCATTGAATAAGTCATATCCTCATTATCATATGCCCTTCTGCTTCTTTAAATCCAAATTTTTTATATACAGGTTTTCCATGAATTGAAGCTTGAAGCTTTATAACCTTACACCCATTTCTTTTTACTTCATCTACTAATAAATTTAACAATTTAGTTGCTATGCCCCTGCCTCTATATTCATCCTTTGTATACATATTAGTTATATAAGCTGTTTTACCACTTATATTAGAATAAGAGGGAGGAAGATTATAAAAACATACTCCTCCTGTAGCTATAATAATATTATCCTCAATTGCAACATATTGAATTAATAATCCTTTTTCCATTGTACTTTCAAAGAATTCTTCTAATTCAAAATCAATATTATCCTTGGGTTCTAGTCCCTCATCTATTAATTGCTTTTTTCTCAATTCTACAAGTTCACTAATTTCACTCTTAATAGCTCTTCTGTATATCATAATAACCCCCTTTATAAAATAAATGCATAATGCACAATTATTGAAATAATTCAGACAAGCTGAATTAAGAAAATTATAAATTCCTTTGGAATTTAATTATTACTTCTTTCATTTCTTCATTTCGATTTTGCGAATGCAAAAGAGAAATTTCATTCTTTAATTCACAAAAACTCTGTAAGAGTTTTCACCATAATTATACATTACGCATTACGCATTATGCATTAGTTAAGTTCTTTCATTTTGCAAAACTCCCAAGGAGTTTTCACCATAATTATCCATTACGCATTGTGCATTATGCACTATTTCTGTTGTGCATTACGCATTGTGCATTATGCATTATTTCCGTCTGCTGGGTACACAACTCCTATTTGTTTCCTTGCTTCTTCAATAACCGCAATAACATCTCTTGATACCTTTAATGAGTTAATCTTAGATTCTCTTTCTCCAGACTTAATTAAATCTGCAAATTCTTGTACTTCGTAGCACATATCAGCTTCATTTTGATCTAATGTTAAATCCTCTTCTCTGCCATCTCTATATATTATTTTCACATTATTAAATCCATTAATTCTATCTATTATAATGTTTCCTTCTTCTCCTTGGATTTCTGATGGTAAATATGAATTGCTTATTTTTGAGTAAATAACTACTGCTTCCATATCATCATAGCCAAATACTACACTACCTTCTCCATCTACTCCTGTGTTTAGCATAATTCCATTTGCTTTTATAGTATTAGGCTTACCAAATAGATTTACCATAGGGGATATGCAATAAACACCTATATCCATTATTGCTCCATTAGATAATTCCTTTTTAAAGGCATTTAATATCTCACCTGCTTTGTATTTGTCATATCTAGAGGAATACTGACAGTAGCTTGCAAAATACTTTCTAACTTTTCCTATCTTATGTAGGTTATCTTTAATAACTCTAAAGTTAGGTAATAAAGTAGTTTTCATGGCTTCCATAAGAACAACATCATTTTCCTTGGCTGCCCTTATCATTTCATCAGCTTCTTTTGTATTTGAAGCAAAGGCTTTTTCACATAAAACATGCTTCTTATTTTTTAAAAATAATATAGCTTGGCTAGAATGTAGTGCATTGGGAGAAGCAATATATACTGCATCTATTAAATCACTTTTAGCCATTTCTTCTAAATTTGTATATGTATATTTAATTCCATGTTTCTTTGCAAATTCTTTAGCTCTTTCTTCAGTTCTTGAATATATAGCAGAAATATTTACATCACTAATTAATTTAGCTCCTTCAATTAATCTATCAGTAATAAAGTTGCTCCCGATTATACCTATATTTATCATATTAAACACCTCTTTTATATAAAATCTTAATACATTTATTATACCATATATTAGTTAAGCATCAGCCAACAATTTCCAAAGAATTATACTTCTTTTAATGAGCATACTAATAATATCCTAATTTGGATTATTAACCTTTAATTTATAGAAATTTAACTAAGGAGAGATTTTATGAATAAGAAATTATTAAAACTACTGTCTGGATTTTTGGTTTATGCTTTTATAATAACTAACTTTATTTACTTCTTATCTAGCACAAAAAAATTTACCAGTAATTATGAAGATAATACTACCTCAAATGTTAGCAATTTTATAACTGATTCAAATAGAAATATTGAGACTTCAATAATTAATTTTATGCAAAATATATTTAATATAAGAAATACTGCATTTTTAAATGGAAATGTTGAAAAACTTTATAAATTTTATGATACTAGTGATAACTTTGGTGAGTACTCTTTAACACATGAATTTAAGAGAATAGCCTTTTTAAGAAATTTAGCAAGAAATAAAAAATTAACTTTTAAAAATATAGAATCTACCCCTACAATTAAAGAGCTAAAAGTTAAAAATGGATTATATAATTTAACTTTAAATGAAAGTTATACTTTTACTTATTTTAATAATGATAATCCCGATAAAGTTAAGACCTTTAGTGTAGACTTAATCCACACTTTAGAATTAAAGGATTCAGGAAATAGTTTTATTATTTCTAAAGATTATTATGAAGATTATTTTAAAAATGGTTTAGATGAATATGAATTTAACTTAACAGAAAAGATAATTCCTTAGAAATGTAGTATTAGAAAATGAAATTAGAGGCTGACTAAGCAGCCTCTAGATGTTTTATTTTAAAACGTCACTTAATGTATATCTAGAAAATTCATGAAGAAATGCATCTAGAGATTCCTTCATAATTCCTTTGATTTTACAATCAGAAGATATATAAGGACAACAATTATCTTTGTTAAAACATTGAGCAATATTTAGATTATCCTCTGTAATTCTAATTACTTCCCCTAAATTTATATCTTGTGGTTCTAACCCTAATTTTAAACCACCAGTTCTACCCTTCATAGAGATAATTAAATCTGTTTTAGCTAACTTATGTATTATCTTCTTTAAATGGTGTTCTGATATTTCTAACTTTTTAGCTAACTCCTCTACTGTGCATAATTTATCTCTATTTTCTGCTAAATAGATTAGAGCCCTAAAAGAATAATCAGTGAATTTGGATAAATACATATATACCCCTCTCTTTCGTGTTTGTATAATAATCAATTACGAATATTATATGCATAATTTAAAAGCCTAATATAATTGTTATTACTTATATTTATATCCTTTTCTCATAAATATTATGCAGAAATACCCTTTGCTAGATTATACTATAAACCATAGCAAAATATCTCTAATTTATATACAATATTTACACACTATTTACATTATTTTTGGAATATACATATTATTTATATCTTGTTAATAATTTTCCACATAAAAATAAGAGGTTATTAATACAACCTCTTTACTTTCAAATTATTTACTTAAATATTCATCTATTGCCGCAGCTGCTTTTTTACCTGCTCCCATTGCTAGTATTACTGTTGCAGCACCTGTTACAGCATCTCCACCAGCATATACTCCTTCTTTTGTTGTATGTCCATTTTCATCAGCAATTATACATTTCCACTTATTAATTTCTAATCCCTTTGTAGTTGATGAAATTAATGGATTTGGTGAAGTTCCAAGAGACATTATAACAGTATCAACATCCATAATGTACTCTGATCCTTCTTTAACTATAGGTTTTCTTCTTCCTGATTCATCAGGTTCCCCAAGTTCCATTTCTACACATTTCATACCTTGTACCCATCCATTTTCGTCTACTAATATTTCAGTAGGGTTAGTTAGTACATCAAAAATTACACCTTCTTCTTTTGCATGATGTACTTCTTCTATTCTTGCTGGAAGTTCAGATTCACTTCTTCTGTAAACTATATGAGTTTCAGAACCTAATCTTAAAGCAGTTCTTGCTGCATCCATAGCGACATTTCCGCCTCCTACAACTGCAACCTTCTTACCTATTTTAACAGGGGTATGGTATTCCTCTTTAAATGCCTTCATTAAATTAACTCTTGTTAAGAATTCATTTGCAGATAATACTCCATTTGCATTTTCACCTTGTATTCCCATAAACTTTGGAAGACCTGCGCCAGAGCCTATAAATACAGCACTAAAATTTTCAACTTCCATAAGCTCGTCAACAGTTATAGTTCTACCAACAATTACATTTGTTTCTATAGTAACACCAAGTTTTTTGATATTTTCTATTTCTGGTCTAACAACATCATCCTTAGGTAATCTAAATTCAGGAATTCCATAAACTAAAACTCCACCTGGTTCATGTAAAGCTTCAAATATAGTTACATCATAACCCTTTTTAGCTAATTCTCCTGCACAAGTTAATCCTGCAGGGCCACTTCCTATTACTGCAACCTTCTTATTCTTAAGCTCTTCTCTACTAGCTAAATCTATATTATTTTTTCTTGACCAATCTGCTATAAATCTTTCTAATTTTCCTATTGAAACAGGTTCTCCTTTAATTCCTAGTACACACTTACCTTCGCATTGACTTTCTTGTGGACAAACTCTTCCACAAACTGCTGGTAATGCACTATATTTAGCTACTTCTTTAGCAGCCTCTTCAAGTTCACCTTTTTTCATATGTGATATAAAGTTTGGTATATCTATAGATACTGGGCAACCATCTACACATTTAGGATTTTTGCATCCTAAACATCTATTGGCTTCTCTTATTGCCTCTTCATCTGTATATCCAAGACATACTTCTTCAAAGTTTTTTGCTCTTACTTCTGGATCTTGCTCTGCTATAGGTACTCTTTTCATTCTATCTTGCATTTGAACACTCATAACTATTCCACCTTACAACCACAACCACCATGTTTGTGAGTTTCCCCTTCTTCTAATTTTAACTGTTCTCTACCTTCTTCACTCTTATACATTGTTTGTCTTCTCATAGATTCATCAAAATCTACTAGATGTCCATCAAATTCTGGTCCATCAACACAAGCAAATTTAACTTTTCCACCAACAGTAACTCTACAGGCACCACACATTCCAGTTCCATCTACCATTATTGGATTTAAGCTTACTGTAGTCGGTATATTAAGTTCTTTAGTTAAAATTGACATAAACTTCATCATTATCATCGGTCCAATTACTATAGCATGATCATATTTATTTCCTTTTTCTTCAACTAAATATTTTAAACAATCTGTTACTCTACCATTAAATCCATATGTTCCATCATCAGTTGATATATATAAATTTCCTGCAACTTTTTTCATTTCTTCTTCTAATATTAATAAATCTTTAGTCCTACTTCCAACTATTACATCACAATCAATTCCATGTTCTTTCATCCACTTAACTTGAGGATATACTGGTGCTGCTCCTACACCACCTGCAATAAAAATAATATTTTTCTTTTTTAATTCCTCAATATCTTCGTGAATAAATTCACTAGGTTGTCCAAGAGGACCAACAAAGTCAGTTACATATTCTCCTACTTCAAAGCTAGCAAGTTCTCTTGTGCCTCTCCCAACAGCTTGAAAAACTATGCTTACTGTACCCTTTTCTGGATTATAATCAGCTATTGTAAGTGGTATTCTTTCGCCCTTGTCATCATTCTTAATTATAATAAACTGACCAGGCTTAGCTGATTTGGCAACTCTAGGAGCTTCTATATCCATTAAGTATATATTTTCTGTAAGCTCTTTTTTATTAACTATCTTATACATAATTGTGTCCCCCTCATAAATTATATCTCACTTATTATATTAACATTTTTCGAATTTTCGTACAATTGTTTATTATGTTTTTAAGCTCTATTTTAATAACAAAAGTTACCTCAAATAGAGCTAATATCTACTGAGGTAACCTTCGTCAAATATTTATCATATTAATTTATTACTTTAAAAATCAACCTTTGTTCCATAGTATGTGCATTCAAATAATTTAGCCATAGTTTCAGCATCTATTTTTCTTGGATTAGAACCTGTACATGCATCTAGAACTGCATTATTAGAAATAAATTCTAAGTTTGCTTTAAAGTCATCCCCTGAAACTCCATACTCCTTCATAGTATGTGGTATATTTAATGATGTATTTAAGTTGTTTATCATATCAATTAATGAATCAGTTAATTCAGCATTTGTTTCACCTTTTAATTTTAGTGCTTTAGCTATATCAGCATATCTGTCTTCACATTCAACTCTATTATATTGAATTACAAATGGTAAGAATATTGCATTAGCACATCCATGAGGAATGTGGAATACAGCTCCTGTCTTATGCGCCATTGAATGAACTATTCCAAGCAAAGCATTTGAGAATGCCATTCCTGCTAAACATTGTGCTTCGTGCATTAAGTTTCTTGCTTCTTCACTTCCATTATATGAGTTAACTAAGTTATCAATAACCATTTCTATTGCCTTAATAGCTAATGGATCTGAAAAATTAGATCTAAGTGCTGCTGTATAAGCTTCAATAGCATGAGTTAATGCATCCATACCAGTATGTGCAACTAATTCTGCTGGCATAGTTTGAGCTAAATCTGGATCTACAATTGCTACATCTGGAGTTATATTAAAATCTGCTAAAGGATATTTAATTCTAGCCTTATAATCAGTAATTACTGAAAATGCTGTAACTTCTGTTGCAGTACCACTTGTAGACGGTATAGCCACAAATTTAGCCTTTTGTCTAAGCTCTGGTAATCCAAATGGTACAATTGCTTCTTCAAAAGTAAAGTCAGGATATTCATAGAAAATCCACATAGCTTTTGCAGCATCTATTGGTGAACCACCGCCCATTGAAACAATCCAATCAGGCTCAAATCTTCTCATAGCTTCTGCACCCTTCATAACAGTTTCTACTGATGGATCTGGTTCTACACCTTCAAAAATCTCAACTTCCATTCCTGCTTCTTTTAAATAACTTTCAGCCTTATCTAAAAATCCAAAACGCTTCATTGAGCCTCCACCAACTACAATGATAGCTTTCTTTCCTTTTAAATTCTTTAATTCTTCTAAAGAACCCTTTCCATGATATAAATCTCTAGGCAATGTAAAACGTGCCATAATAACCCTCCCATAAGTATAAAATTTATTTTTACTCTCACTTATTATTAAGCAAGTGCTGTGCCAACTGTTTTTTATTTAACAACATTGTTAAATAATTCACCTTTATGGTTATATTTCTCTATGATAAATACAAAACTGTCATAAAACTGAACATATATAAAGACTTTAAATTGTTCAATTTTATGACAGTGTCCTATTATTGTACGTTAGCTTTTTCTATTTTTAAGTTATATTTTTTTATTTTTAGATATAATGTATTCCTACTTACCCCTAATGCTTTTGCAGTTCTAGTAATATTATACTCATTATGTTTTATAGCATTTATAATGGCTTCTCTTTCTATAAAATCTAAATTTAAATTCTTATTACTTATATCTCTTGAGTCTATAATACTTTCCTTCTTTACCACATCTTTATTTATATCTTCATATTCATCTAGGAAATCAGGAGATAGCTCTCCATTTAAATTAACTATATTTTCAATACAATTCTCTAATTGCCTTATATTTCCTTTCCATTCATAATTTAATAACCTATCTATAAGTATGTTACTTAGCTTAGGTATATCCTTTTCTAATTTAAGAGATTTAGCTCTTAAGAAATACTCAATTAAAAGATTTATATCTCCAGTTCTTTCTCTTAGAGGCGGTAATTTTATTGGAATAACACACAACCTATAGAATAAGTCTTCTCTGAATTTCCCTTCTCTAACTTCCTTTTTTAAATCTTTATTAGTGGCAGCTATTACCCTCATATCTATTGGAATCTCTCTGCTACCACCTAATCTTGTTAATCTTCCTTCTTGTAGAACTCTAAGTAATTTAACTTGCATATCTAAAGGCATTTCTCCTATTTCGTCTAGAAATAAAGTGCCTCCATTTGCTAGTTCAATTTTTCCTATTTTGCCACCTTTTTTTCCACCTGTAAAAGTTCCATCTTCATATCCAAAGAGTTCACTTTCAATAATATTTGATGGTATTGCCCCACAATTTATAGCTATAAATTTATTATTTTTTCTTATGCTATAATTATGAATAGCTTGTGCTAAAACCTCTTTTCCTGTTCCACTTTCTCCTTGTATTAATACTGTTGATGGACTATTGGCTATAATTTTGCAATTTGTAATTACATTTTTAATAGCATCACTTTTTCCTATAATATCACTAAAGGTAAAAAAAGCTCCAGTAAAGCTACTTTCAATATCCTTCTCTTTTACCTTACCTAAAGTTGCAACAATTCCTATAATCTTGTCACCATGTTTTATTCCCTTAAGTATAACCTCTGTTTTATAGTTACTATCATGCCTTAACTTTATTTCTCTTCTTAAGATCTCATTATTCTTTGAAATTCTCTCTATTATATTTTTAAAGCCAGGCACTATATAATTAATATCTTCATTGACTAAGTCATAATCCTTCTTATCTAAAATTTTTAACCCTAACTCATTAATATTAATTATTTTTCCGTAGATATCTATTATGATTATCCCTTTATCCACATTTTCTATAACTGTTTTCATATAATTATAAGTTTGATTTAATATGTCCTTAGTATTAATTCTTAATATTTCATTTTCAATTGCCTTAACACCAAATATAACTAAACCCAAGGTATGTGGGTGCTTCATATTGCTTTTCCCTGTTAAGTTTAAAGTTCCAATTATTTCTCCCTTACTGTTATGTATAGGTGCTGCAGAACAGGTTAAGCTTTGAAATATTGATACATAATGCTCTTTTGCAGTAATTTGAATACATCTATCCTCTGATATTGCCATAGACATTGCATTAGTACCTATATTTTTTTCATCCATATAGGCTCCAACCTTTAAATTCAACTTTTCTAATTCAGCTCTTATTTCACTAGCTCCTCTAATATATAAAATACATCCATTTTTGTCTGTTAATATTATAATAAAATCTTTATCATCAACAGATTCAGCCACAATATCTATATATGGTTTAGATATTTCAATAAGCTCCTTATTTACTTCTAGAATTTTTTTAAGTTCATCCCCAATTAGCATTATCTTTGATTGATTAATATCTTTATTTACTCCATAAACTTCACTTCTCTTATGTGATTCTTCAATCAATAAATCTTTATTAAGCATACTTATACCCTCGCAGCCTTTTCCATAAATAGTAATTTATAGTTATAGTTTACTATTATTACGAAATATTTACCATAAGAATTTTAATTAGCTTTATTCTATATTTTCTTATTTTATCTTTTAAATAAAAAAATAAGGAACTATTATATAGCTCCTTATTATAAACTCCTCTAGGAGTTTATTCATTAATTTTACATTCTTCATTCTTAATTTTTCATTGTGCCATAGCACATTATTAGTATCTGTTAGATTCTTTTAATTGTCTTTCAATGTCTCTCTTATGAGCTTTTTCTATCATCGAATCTCTCTTATCGTAATTCTTTTTACCTCTGCATAAGCCAAGAGCTACCTTTACCTTACCATTTTTTAAGTATAAGGATAATGGAACTAATGTATAACCTTGTTGTGATACTAATCCATTAAATCTAGCAATTTGCTCCTTATGAAGTAAAAGCTTTCTTTCTCTTAAAGGATCAACATTAAATATATTACCTTGCTCATAAGGACTTATATGCATATTCTTTACTATTATTTCACTACCAACTACATCTGCATAGCAATCTTTTAAATTACATTTACCTGCTCTTATAGATTTAACTTCAGTTCCAACTAAAGCTATTCCAGCTTCTATAGTTTCTTCCACAAAATAATCATGTCTAGCTTTTCTATTTTCAGCTAATGAATTACTATTCTTCTTCCTTACCATAATCTCACCACACATTTTATTTTTACTTATTAAGTATATCAAATTATTAAACAATAACCAAAATTTAAAGTTTATAGAAATAAAAAATTATTCTAATTATTCCTCTTCATCCTCTTCTGATAAATCGCTATTTATATTTACTTTAGCTTCATTTATTTTTTCAATTGTCTTTTCACTTGGAACTATTTCTTCTTTAGCTTCTTCTTCAATTAAATCGAAATATATTTCTCTATTGTCTATATCGACTTTAGTACATCTTACCTTTACTTCGTCACCTAATCTATAAACCTTCTTAGTTCTTTCTCCAATTAGGCATAAATGAGCTTCATCATAAATATAATAATCATCATCTAAAGCAGTAATATGAATTAATCCTTCTATTGTATTTGGAAGTTCTGCAAATAATCCAAAGGATGTAACTGAAGAAATAATAGCAGAGAATTCTTCTCCGATTCTTTCTTGCATATATTCTGCTTTCTTTAAATCATCAACTTCTCTTTCAGCATCTTGAGCTAATCTTTCCATTTCTGATGATTGCTTTGATGCAATTTCTACAATATTAGATAATTTAGCAATTCTCTTTTCATCGATTTTTCCATTTAATTGTTCTTTAATAATTCTATGAATTTGTAAATCTGGGTATCTTCTTATTGGTGATGTAAAGTGACAATAATACTTAGCTGCAAGCCCAAAGTGACCTACACATTCTGGAGAATATTTCGCTTGCATCATTGAACGTAATAGTAATGTACTTACTACAGTTTCTTCTTTTTTACCTTTAACCTTATCAAGTATATCTTGAAGGGCTCTTGGATGTGCTTCTTGTCCCCATCTAACTACATAACCTAAGTTATATACAAATTCTTTGAATTTTTCCAACTTTTCTTCATCTGGATCTTCGTGAATTCTATATACGAATGGTAGATTAGTCCAATACATATGTTCTGCAATAGTTTCATTACAAACTAACATAAACTCTTCTATTATTCTGTTTGCAATAGCTCTATCATAAGGCTTAATATCTACTGGTTTTCCTAAATCATTTAATATTATCTTTGATTCTTCAAAGTTAAAATCAATAGCTCCTCTTTTCATTCTCTTTTCACGTAAAACATTGCAAAGCTCTTCCATAGCCTTAAAGTCATCAACTAAATAATCATATCTCTTTATTAACTCTTCATCATTATTTTCAAGAATTTTTGTAACATCGGTATAAGTCATTCTCTCACTAGTTTTTATAACTGTTTCTTCTATTTCGTGTTGAATGACCTTTCCACTTTTATCTATAATCATAAAGCAGCTTAATGCTAATCTATCAACCTTCGGATTTAAAGAACATATTCCATTAGATAACTTTCTAGGAAGCATTGGTATAACTCTATCTATTAAATAAACAGAAGTTGCCCTCTTTAAAGCTTCTCTGTCTAAAGGATTTTTTTCTTTTACATAGTGAGATACGTCTGCAATGTGAACCCCTAATCTAAATTTACCATTATCAAGTCTTTCAATAGATACAGCATCATCTAAATCCTTTGCATCTTCTCCATCTATAGTTACCATTCTTAAATTTCTAAGGTCAACTCTTCTTTCATATTCCTTTTCTGGAATCTCTTCTTCTATGTTTTCTGCATAGTTTAATACCTTATCTGGGAACTCTTCTGGAAGTCCATATTTCTTTATAATTGTAAGAATATCTAGACCCTTATCTCCCTTTTTACCTAATACTTCTTTAACTACACCTTCTGGGCTTCTTCTTTTATCTGCCCATTTTACAATTTCGCAAATTACTAAATCACCTTCATTTGCTCCATTTCTATCTTTTTTAGATATAAAGATATCTTGATTTAATCTAGAATCCTCTGGAACTACAAAACCAAAGTTTCTACTATCTTCATAAACACCTATAATCTTATTATTTGCTCTACTTAATACTTCTCTTACTTCACCTTCACGCTTTTTACCATTAATATCTTCTCTTGTTATTTGAACTAGAACCTTATCTCCATTCATAGCTCCATTCATAGAAGAACTTGGTACAAAGACATCTTTTTCCCCTTCAGTTTCTGGTATTAAGAAGCCATATCCCTTTGAATGAACTTCTAATTTCCCTGAAATTAGTCCAAGTCTTTCTGGAACTCCAAACTTATCCTTTTTAGTTCTAACAATAAGTCCTTCTTTTTCCATAGTCTTTAGTACTTTTTTAAAGGATTTATACTCGTCGGGATTTATATCAAATACAGATACTAACTCTTGAATGTCCATTGGTCTGTATGCTTCTTCTCTCATAAAGCTTAATAAAGTTTCTTTAATTCCCATCTATATCACTTCCTTTATCTTATTTTTATATTTTTGTATTATATTCAAATTATATTATTCCCTTCTATATTTTCCCCCATCTTAACTATAATAAACAAAAAAGTTTATTTTAAGCAGTAGGTTGCTAATACTTGTTGTAATTCATAAATATTAAGACTACTATTGAATTGCTTTTCAAGAGGCAAAGCAGTTCCTGAAATCCAAATCTTAAGCTCTGCCTCTAAATCGAAATGCCCTGCAGTTTCTATACTAAAATGTGTAATAGACTTATAAGGTATTGAATGATATTCTGTTTTCTTACCAGTTACCCCTTGTTTATCAACTAATATAAGTCTTTTATTAGTAAAAATAAATAAATCTCTAACTAATTTATACGCTTTTTCTATTCTTTCATTTTCCGCTAATATTTTAGTATATTCTTTTATTATACTATCTAAATTTATTTCCGAAGCATTTCCCATTAATCCATTAAAAATTCCCATATTAACCACTCCTTTATAGTATAAAAGAGCTACCTAAAGTAGCTCTTTTTTTAATATTATATTAAGTTTAAAGCTAATGTATTCACAGCAAAAAGAGCCATAGATATAATTGTTAATTTTAACAACATAGCTTCCTTAGTTCTCGCTTTATTCTTAGAGAAGAATGTTTCATTTTTACTTCCTTGAATAAGTCCACTTAATGCATCTGTTTTACTTGGTTGTAATAATACTGATACTATAATTACTAATCCCAAAACTGCTTCCAATACTAACAATAAATTCTTCATTGCTATACCTCCCAACCTTAATAAAAATGGTCGTATTTACATAAGGTTATATTAACATATAAAACACTATAATACAAGTCATTATTTTCAAAATAATTACATTAAAAAAAGGTAATATTTTCTCATTTCATTCGTAGTTATGAAATATCTATTTTCAATTAAATTATAAAAAAGGATTGTAGGCATAAAGCTTACAATCCCTCAAAAATTATTTTCTAATTTAATTACTTCTTAATGTTGAAGAATGCTTTTCTTCCTCTGTATTCAGCTACATCGTCTAATTCTTCTTCAATTCTTATTAATTGGTTGTACTTAGCAACTCTTTCAGATCTTGCAGGAGCACCAGTCTTGATTTGACCAGCATTAACAGCTACAACTAAGTCAGCTATAGTTGTATCTTCTGTTTCACCTGATCTATGAGAAATAACTGCTGTGTATCCAGCTCTGTTAGCCATTTCTATAGCATTTAAAGTTTCAGTTAAAGTACCGATTTGGTTTAACTTAATTAATATTGAGTTACCAACTCCTAAATCAATACCTCTTTCTAATCTTTCAGTGTTTGTAACGAATAAATCATCACCAACTAATTGAACCTTCTTACCTAATCTTTCAGTTAATAGCTTCCAACCTTCCCAGTCTTCTTCAGCCATACCATCTTCGATTGATATAATTGGGTATTTGTTAACCCAGTCTTCTAAGAAGTCAACCATTTCAGCTGCAGTTAAAGTTTTTCCTTCATGTTCTAATACATACTTACCATCTTTATAGTATTCTGATGATGCAGCATCTATAGCTATGAACATATCTTCTCCAGCTTTGTATCCAGCTGCAGTTATAGCTTCTATAATAACTTCGATAGCTTCTTCGTTTGATTTAAGGTTTGGAGCGAATCCACCTTCATCACCTATAGCAGTTGAGTATCCTTTATCGTGTAAAGTTTTCTTTAATGTATGGTAAACTTCAGCACACATTTGTAAAGCGCCACTGAAAGTCTTAGCTCCAACTGGCATAACCATGAATTCTTGTAAATCTACTGAGTTATCAGCATGTGATCCACCATTGATTATGTTCATCATAGGTACTGGTAAAACTTTTGCATTTACTCCACCTACATATTGGTATAATGGTAAATCTAATGACTTAGCTGCTGCATTAGCTACTGCTAAAGAAACACCTAATATAGCATTAGCACCAAGCTTAGCTTTGTTTGGAGTACCATCTAATTCTATAAGTAACTTATCGATATATGGTTGATCATATACGTTACATCCTATTAATTCTTCAGCAATTGTATCATTTACATTTTGAACAGCCTTTAAAACACCTTTTCCTAGGTATTGGCTCTTATCTCCATCTCTTAATTCAACTGCTTCATACATTCCTGTTGATGCACCTGATGGAACAGCTGCTCTTCCTACAGTACCATCCTCTAAATAAACTTCAACTTCTACAGTTGGGAAACATCTTGAGTCTAGAATTTGTCTAGCTACAACGTCAACTATTTCGCAATAATTTTTCATTACGTATCCTCCTTTATTTTAATGTTATTTATTACATTCTCTATATATTACCTTTATTATTATATCATAAAACGACATAATTATTCATAAAGCTACTAATAGTAATAGAAAATATTAAAACAAATAACATCTTTTGGCAAACAATAATCGTTATCATATTTTCTATATTATTATACCACTTCGCTCATAATTTTCAACATTATTTTACTATGTAATCATTTAACATTCCAATTATTTTTCTTTTAACTATTTATAGAGCATTAATTTTTCATTTATATTCAGTATATCCTTTAATTTAATTATATTAAGTGGGGAGTAATATAATTATTTAGTACACTTATTTAAATCGCCATTTAAAATATTTACACATTAAAAAGAGGTTGTACAAACAACCTCTAATTTAAAATCAAAAATCACCTTAGTAATATGAAACTATATACTTTTTATTATACATTTTACATTTTTAATTTTTCATTCAACTATACTGTTGCTTTTCTTTTACTAAATACATCAAATGCTACTGCTAATAAAAGAACTAGTCCTTTTATAGCCATTTGCATATCACTACCTACACCTAATATTGACATCCCATTATTTAAAACACCCATTACTAATGCTCCAACTATAGCACCTACAACTGTACCTACACCACCGTAAGCTGATGCTCCACCGATATAGCATGCAGCTATTGCATCTAATTCAAAGTTTGTTCCTGCATTAGGTGATGCAGCATTTAATCTTGATGTAAAACTTATAGCTGCTATTGCAGAAAGTACAGCCATATTAACATATACTAAGAATAAAACCTTATTAGTATTTATTCCTGAAAGTTTTGCTGATTTTTCATTTCCACCCATAGCATAAATATATCTTCCAGGTATTGTTTTAGAAATTATTATTGTATAAATAAATACTAAAGTAGCTATAATGGCAAACATTATTGGAATACCTTTATATATAGCAAGTGAATAAGTAACTAGCATAGTTGCTGATACTATTAATATAATTTTTGCTATGCATAGTGGCATAGGAATAAGTTCAAAGTTATATTTTTGTCTTTCAGCTCTATTTTTAATTTCAATATATACATATAATAATGATAGTAATATACCTACAACAAAAGTTGTAATATTTACATTGGTTCCTCCAAATAAGTCTGGGAAGAATCCTCCACTTATAGCTTGAAATGATTTTGGAAATGGACTTAAAGTTAATCCTTGAAGTAATTTAACTGTTAACCCTCTAAATAATAACATTCCCGCAAGAGTTACTATGAAGGCTGGTATTCTAACATATGCTATCCAGAAGCCTTGCCATACACCTATTAATACTCCTACTGCTATACAAATTAATACTGCTGGGAAAACTCCCATACCTTTATTTATAATAAGTATCCCTGCAAGGGCACCTATAAAAGCAACTACAGAACCAACGGATAAATCTATATTTCCACTAGATACTATACACAATGTCATACCAATAGATAAAATAAAAACATAACTGTTTTGAAGTATTAAATTAGTTACATTCATAGGCACTAAAAGTATGCCTTTAGTTAGAATTTGAAATAAAATTATAATTACAACTAATGCTATAAGCATTGCATATTGTCTTACATTATCCTTAAATATACTTTTTAATGATTCCCCTAAAGTTGGCTTAGATTTTAATTCTACATTTTTACCTAGTTGCATTTAAACTACCTCCTTATTACTATCCATTATGCATTTCATTATAATTTCTTGTGATGCTTCACTAGCTGGTAATTCACCAACAATTCTTCCAACATTCATTACATATACCCTATCGCATATACCTAATATTTCGGGAAGCTCTGATGAAATTACTAAAATAGATTTACCTGCGTCTGCTAAGTCATTTATTATCTTATATATTTCATACTTTGCACCTACATCGATTCCTCTAGTAGGCTCATCTAATATTAGAATATCTGGCTCAGTAAATATCCATTTACTTAAAACAACTTTTTGTTGATTACCACCAGACAAGTTTCCAGCCTTTTGTATTATTGAAGGAGATTTAATGTTAAGTTTTTTCCTAAAGTCTTCTGTTACTCCTATTTCTTCATTGTCATTTATAAATTGCATCTTACTAATCTTTTTAATTTTTGCTATTGATATATTATTCTTAATACTATCAATTAAATTAAGACCTGCTGTTTTACGGTCTTCTGTTACATAAGCTAGACCTGAGTCTATTGCTTCTCTTATATTATTCAACTTAATTACTTTTCCATCTTTAATTATAGTTCCACTTATATTTCTGCCATAAGCCCTTCCAAAGATACTCATAGCAAATTCTGTTCTTCCAGCTCCCATTAATCCTGAGAGTCCAACTATTTCACCTTTTCTTATATTTATATTTACATCTTTAATAATTTTTCTATCATCTATAATAGGGTCATACACATTCCAATTCTTAACTTCAAAAATAACTTCACCTATATTTGATTCATGACTAGGATATCTATTAGTAAGTTCTCTTCCAACCATGCATTTAATAATGTCATCTTCATTAATACTTCCATCATTTTTCATTGATTTTATTGTAGAGCCATCTCTAAGAATTGTTATATTATCAGCTACTCTTAAAAGTTCATTTAATTTATGAGAAATTAAGATACATGTAATTCCATCTTTCTTTAATTCCAATAAAAGTTGAAGTAAACTTTCTGAATCCTTATCATTTAATGCAGCTGTAGGCTCATCTAATATTAAAAGCTTAACATTCTTCGCTAAAGCTTTAGCTACTTCTACTAATTGCTGTTTACCAACACCAATATTTTTTATTTTTGTCTGAACATTTTGTTCTAGCTTAACTCTTTCTAACATTTTTGCTGCTTCTACATCTGTCTCTCTCCAATTAATCATTAGCCCCTTTGCTCTTTCGTTTCCAAGAAAGATATTTTCTGATATAGATAATTCAGGTATTAATGCTAACTCTTGATGGATTATAACTATTCCTTTTTTTTCACTATCCTTTATGTTATTAAATTTGCATAACTCACCATTAAAAATTATATCCCCACTATATGTTCCATAATTGTATATTCCACTAAGTACATTCATAAGAGTTGACTTCCCTGCGCCATTTTCTCCAATTAGTGCATGTATTTCGCCTTCTGTTACTTTAAGATTTACATCATTTAAAGCTTTAACCCCTGGAAATGTTTTTGTTATATTTTTCATTTCTAAAATGACTTTTTCCATCTATTTTCCGCCCTCCTACCTTCATTCTTCTATGAATATATGCTATAGCTGAAAGTAGTATTACTTCCAGCTATAGTTAATATATTTATCTTAAATAGTATTTTTTACTTTAGATCAGCTTCTTTATAATATCCACTATCAATTAAAGCTTCTTTATAGTTATCTACAGTAACATTTACAGGATCACAAAGGAATGATGGAACTACTTTTGCACCATTGTTATAAGTCTTAGTATCATTTACTTCTGCTTCTTTTCCATCAACTAAAGCATTTACCATTTCAACAACTTTTTTAGCAAGAGTTCTTGTGTCTTTAAATACAGACATAGATTGTTGTTTATTTATCATAGCTAATACATTTGGTTTGTCACAGTCTTGTCCAGTTAATATTGGATAAGGTTTATCTGCTGAGCCATAACCAGCATTTTGAAGAGAAGCTACAACACCTATAGCAACACTATCATTTGATGATAAAATAGCATCTAACTTTTTATCACTAGCATAGTTTGCAGTAATTATATTATCCATTCTTGCTTGTGCTTTTGCTGAATCCCAGCTTTGAGTTGCAACTTCTGTGAATTTAGTTTGTCCACTTGGAACTACTAATTTACCATTATCTATATATGGTTTTAATATACTCATTGCACCCTCAAAGAAGAATGTTGCATTATTATCATCAGGAGCTCCTGCAAATAATTCAATGTTAAATGGTCCTTTACCATCCTTTAAGCCTAATTTTTCTTCTATATATTGGCCTTGGTTAACACCAACTTTAAAGTTGTCAAAAGTTGCATAGTAATCAACATTTTCAGATTGCATAATTAATCTATCGTATGCTATTACTTTAATTTTATTATCAGCTGCCTTACTTAAAACATCTGTTAATGAAGATCCGTCAATAGATGCTATAACTAGGACATTACATCCTTTAGTTATCATATTTTCTATTTGTTGAACTTGAGTATTTACATCATTATTAGCATATTGTAAATCTACTTTATAGCCCTTTCCTTCAAGTTCTGATTTCATGTTCGCTCCATCTTGATTCCATCTTTGAAGTGATTGTGTAGGCATTGCTACACCTATCAAACTAGATTTAGTTTCTGTTTCTGCACCAGTATTACCTGTTTCTGTTTTATTACATCCAATAGTAACAGTCATTAAAGCTGCAGTTAAAGTTAAAGCAATTAATTTTTTAATTCTCATTTTTAACTCCCCTTCTCAATTTAAATTTAAGTACATTAAAATCATATTATATGTATACGTTTAACTCAATGGAATTAATTGCTTTGTCTCTTTATAAATTTGCTTTTTATTTGTATTTATTTACCATTTAATAAGCAAAAAAATACTATAAAAATAAGGCAAAAATATAATGCTAGTACCACTTTACAGATTTTAAGTTACACTAACATTATATTTTTACCCTTATACATAAAAAGAATAGTACTTTTTTGCTATTTACATTTATATTCCTTTGGAGAATATCCTTCATATTTTTTAAATACCTTACTAAAATAATTTGGATCACTATAACCTACAGTATATCCAATCTCTTTAATGCTCATTTCATTTTGCTTTAATAGCTCCTTAGCTTTTTTTATCCTGACAATATTTATATAATCAATTAAATTACATCCCTTAGCTTCTTTAAAGCTTCTACTAAAATAATATGGGCTTAGATTAAACTTATTTGCAACACTTTCTAAGTTTAAGTCCTCTTTAAGATTATTCTCAATGTATTCTGTAACCTTTTTGAAAAGCTTAGTTTTCTCTTTATCAGAATCTTGATTATAATTACTCTCTTGAATTTTACCAATATGAATTATTTCACTTTCATTGCTATAACTTATTGCTTTATTAGCCTCTTCGTAGGATTTATTCATTAATTCAATACCACTATAACAATAGCCTATTCCAATTTCAGTTGTAATATTAAAATGTCTTTCTATTTCTCTTTTTATATCGTTAATGGCATTTATATTCTCTGTTATTTCTTCACTTACCTCTTTATATTTATGGATTTGAATAAAGAAGATAAGGTTTTCTGTATAGCAATAGGTTCCAATTGCCTTATACTTAAATTTCAAAAGTTCATTTATATATTCCCCTACTTGTCTCTTTAATGAATTATTGAAATTAGTTGATAATATTTTAATACATATGGCAAAGGCATTACTAAAATCTAAATCTAAGTATTCCATATGCATATTAAAATCCATACTATCTAGTGCATTATTTATAATACTGTAGCTTAATTCATTTTCTAATACTACAATTAAATTATTTATTTTCTCTTCTTTTTCTATATCACTTTTACGCTTAGCCTTTTTCTTTTCTACTGACTCAATAGCATTATTAATTTTATTTATAAATTCACTTCTAACAAAAGGCTTTAATAAGTATTCTTTTACATTTAATTTCACAGCTTCAATAGCAAAATCAAAATAATCATATGCTGTTAGCATTATAAAGTATGTGCTTGATGAAGTTTTTCTAATTTCTTCTATTGCTTTTATCCCATTTATCCCTGGCATCTTAATATCCATTATTATTATCTCTGGTCTAACTTGTTCAGCAACTTCAATTGCTTCTCTTCCATTTTTAGCTTGAACTATAGTAAGCTTATCTTTGAAATTTTCTTCTATAAGGCTTATTACTGAATCCCTCTCATATTTTTCATCATCAGCAATTAAAATTTTTAACATACTTATTTCAGCTCCTTAACTGGAATTCTCAAAAATATTTTAGTTCCTTGCCCTTCCTTGCTGCTTATATTAAACATATCCTTTTCACCATATAAAATTTCTAACCTATCAACAACACTTCTTATCCCTAGTCCTGTTGTATGTCCTATATGTTCTTTTTCATTCCCTCCGCTTTTTATCTTATGTAATGTATCTTCACTAATACCACAACCATTATCTTCTATAATCACCTTATATTCATTTAATTCTTTATATATATTTATATTAATATATCCCCCTTCCTCTTTAGGTTCTATGCCATGAATAAAGGCATTTTCAACAAATGGCTGTAATGTCATTCCTGGTACTACTATATCACCAATATCACAATTTATATCTAGTCCAAAAGTTAATCTATCATCATACCTTACTTTTTGAATAAATATATATTGCTTTACTACATTTATCTCATCTGCTAAAGTTGCATTTCTTTCCATCATACTTAAACTATATCTTAGCATACCTGCTGCTGAAGTTATTAGACCTTCTGTTTTATACGCATTTTCCCTTATAGCAGTTTGATTTATGCAGTTTAAAGTATTAAAAAGGAAATGAGGATTTATTTGTGATTGTAGCACTCTTAGTTGTGATAACTTTAATGCATTTTCGTACTTTAATAATTTTACTTCATCATCTTTTATTTTCGCCTCTAGCTCTGCCTTTTCTTTAAGAGAATTTATGTATCCTATTAAATTTCTTATCATTTTATCAAAAGCTTCATTTAATATATTAATTTCGTATATATCAGTTTTTTCTGCTTTAATTTCTTTAAAATTCCCCTTAGATACATCCTTAGCTGCATTAATTAGGACTTGTAATTTTTTTAATATCTCCTTAACAAAAATAATTGTATAAATAGTACTCATAAATATAGTTATTAATACAAATACACTTAATATCTTATATAACTGTCTTTCCTTTTCCTTGCTTTCATTATATATTATATTATTTGTCTTAATGTAACTTTCATTTAGCTTAGTAATAAAGGAGTTACAATATGAAAGCATATCTCTAGTTGACATATACTGATCATAATATGCATCTATAGCCCCATGCTGACTAAATAACTCTATAGTCTTATCTCCTTGAGTTTTATAACTCCTAATTGTATTTGATAAATCTCTTAATATATATCTACTTTCAACATCTGAACTTCCTTCTAGTTTAGATAGCTTTTCTAGTGACTTTAGTATATTATTTTCATAAATCCTTTTAGATTCTAAATCACTAGTTTGGAAATGCTCATTAAAATAATTAAAGGATTCATTAAGAAGGTTTTTTACATCATTAGTTTCATTTAATTTATAAAGCATAATGCTATAATTATCATTTATTTCTTTACTAAGACTTAGTGATACTATATTGCTAGTAATTAGTGGTGTTATTAAAATTACCACAAACACTATTATCTTACTTTTTAAACTTTTCATTATTATGTCTTCTCCTTATGCTACTTATACTCAGCTAGGTTATTATCATTGATAACTAATACATCTATAAGCTGAAGTTCTTGGACTTTATTCCCTTTTATTATATTTACAATAGTATTTACAGCTTCTTGTCCCATAACATATGGATTTTGTGCAATAGTTGCACTAATAACACCTTCTTCTATAAAATCTAATGTTTCTGGTAATGCATCAAAGCATATTATCTTTACTTTTCCAATTAAATTCATACTCTTAATTGCTTTTGCTGCTCCTATTCCATCTTGTGCAGAAGTGCAAAATAAAGCTTTTATATCTACATTATCAGTTAATATTTTCTTAGTGGCTAATTCAGCTTGAAGCAAATATGAATCAGATGATTCTGTATTAGTTATTTTAAGATTTGAATTTTCTTCTATATAAGACTTAAATCCCTTAACTCTTTCAATTTGATTTTTAACTTCTGCTCCCCCTAATATAATGCCAATATCTCCTGTATTTCCTACCTGCCTAATCATTTCCTTAGCGCCTACTTTTCCAGCATTAACATTGTCAGTTCCAATATAAGCTAACCTTTTACTTTCTTCTGCATCTGAATCTATAGTTATTAAAGGTATATTATCATCTATAATTTTATTAATTATTGAATTATAGCTACTTGAATCTTGAACATATGTTATAATTCCACTTACATTAGATGCATATGCCATTTTAATAAGTCTTATTCCTTCTTCAACACTAGCATAATCAGGCCCTTGAAATTCTACAATTATATTTTTATCCTTAGCAGCTTCTTCTGCTCCGTTTTTTATATCTTGCCAATAAGGATTAGAATATACATGGGAAATTAATACAACTTTATTTTTTAATTCTTCATCATAATTTTTTTTTTCCTTTAATATATCTTGTACACCCAATAGTAAAGCAAAGAATATACTAATAAAAACTAAATACTTTGCACTTTTTAAAACATTTTTCATATACCTATACCACCTTACCAAATTTTGTATACAATTACATAAAATATTATATCACACCAAATTATTATGTAATATCTAAAAAAAAAATAAAACTAAAAAATACGATGCTAGTAGATATGACATCTTAATATCAAACCAAACTAACCTCGTATTTTATATATTATTTCTAACTGAAATATATATTTTAAAATTATTAAAGTTACTAATAAATTTCTTTTTTACAAAGACTCTTAATAATGAAATCTATAATTATACTTTCATAACTTCTTCTTTTATATCATTTTCATTTACTTTCTTAGTCTTTAACTTAAATCCACCACTATTAGATTTTGTATATACATCAAAAGCTACTGCAACTAACAGTACAAAGCCTTTAATTGCTTGTTGCCAATCTATACCTA
Source organism: Clostridium sp. (assembly GCF_021443865.1). Taxonomy (GTDB): domain Bacteria; phylum Bacillota; class Clostridia; order Clostridiales; family Clostridiaceae; genus Clostridium. The sequence continues at coordinate 1,707 of NZ_JABUTB010000007.1, read as the reverse complement.
TTCCTAATATAGACATACCATTATTTAAAACACCCATTACTAAACCACCAATTATTCCGCCAAAGACGGTTCCAATTCCACCTAGTGCAGATGCTCCACCTATATAGCAAGCTGCAATTGCATCTAATTCAAAGTTTTGTCCCGCTTTTGGAGTTGCTGCATTAAGTCTACCTGCAAAAACCATCCCTGCTAATGCTGATAAAATTCCCATATTAACATATACAAGGAATAGTGTTCTTTTTGTTTTTACTCCTGATAATTCTGCCGCCTTTTGATTTCCACCAGATGCATATATATGTCTTCCTAAAACAGTCTTACTTGCTATAAATGAATATCCCAATACTAATACTGAAAGTAATACTAATACTGTTGGTATTCCTTTGTAAGAAGATAACCAGTAAGTAAATATGTTAATTATAGAAATAACTACAAGACATTTAATAGCCATTAAACTAATTGGTTCAGCAGTAAAACCATTTTTTATTTTTCTTTTTCTATTTTTTAATTGTAAGAAAGTATATGCTATTGAAGCTATTAATCCTACTATTATAGCTGTGCTTTTACCTGGTACAAATCCAGAACTAATAGATTGAAAAATTTCTGGAAATGGTGCTATTGTTTGACCTTGTAAAATAACTAATGTTAATCCCCTAAATACAAGCATTCCTGCTAAAGTAACTATAAAGGCTGGAATTTTTACATAAGCTATCCAAAATCCTTGCCATGCTCCTATTAGTCCTCCAATAATTAAGCATATAGGTAAGGCTATAAATGGAGATATTTTATAATTAACCATAAGCATAGCACTAATTGCCCCTATGAAAGCTGCAACTGATCCTACAGATAAGTCCACATTTCCAGTTACTATTACTAATAACATTCCTATAGCTAAGATTAAAATATAACTATTTTGAAGAATTAAATTAGTTACATTTAATGGCTTTAATAAAATACCCTTTGTTAATATTTCAAATAATATCATTATAGATATAAGTGCAATTCCCATGCCATATCGCCTAATGTTACCACTAAACAGTGATTTAATTTTTATCATAACTAATCCTCCTAATTGTTAACAATACAACTCATTATATTTTCTTGTGATGCTTCATCGGAATTTAGCTCTCCAACTATTTTACCTTCATTCATAACATAAATCCTATCACTTAACCCAAGAACCTCTGGTAGTTCTGATGATATAACTATTATTGCCTTTTCCTCTTCTGCAAGGGCATTTATTAATGTATAAATTTCATATTTTGCACCTACGTCTATTCCTCTTGTTGGTTCATCTAAAATTAATATATCTGGTTCTGAAAAAATCCATTTACTTAATACTACCTTTTGCTGATTTCCACCGGATAAGTTACTAACATTTTGAAATATATCCGAGCATTTTATGTTCATTTTAGATTTAAAATCTTCAGCTGCTTTTACTTCCTTATTATCATCTAATATATTATTTGAACTAACATTTTTTAAACTTGCTAAGGTTATATTATTTTTTATACTGTCTATTGCTATAAACCCATAATTTTTTCTATCTTCAGTTACATAGGCTATGCCGTTATCTATAGCATCACTAACGTTATTTATATTTAATTCTTTATTATCCTTTATTAATTTCCCTGTTATTCTGCTACCATAGGATTTTCCAAACAAGCTCATTGCTAGTTCTGTTCTTCCTGAACCCATAAGCCCTGCTAT
>NZ_JABUTB010000079.1:3533-13316 GCF_021443865.1 Clostridium sp. | reverse complement strand
CTCATATACTGCAGCAGAAGAACAAAATACATATCTTTTTAATGTTTTTATATTTTTTATACTTTCAAAAAGTATTTCAATATCTTCCTTTACATAGCCTGAAAAATCAAGTATATAAGAATAATTTTTATCTTGTAAATTCTTTTTCATTTCAGTTAAGTTTTTTCTATCACAAATTATATGATTTACAAAACCATCATAATCTACTTTTCTAAATCCTCTAGTTAATATATCAATATCATATCCTCTGGAGATAAGATATTTAGCACAAGCTTTACTAACAAAGCCTGTTCCTCCTAATAGTAATATATCTGACATAAAATAGTCGTTGCATAAAAACTATAAATCTTATTTTCAAAAAAATTTATGTCTTTAAAGCAACTGTCACCTCCCTTTTTAAAAAGTAATAAATTTGTTTATATTAGAATGCCCAATTTCCATTAGAGAAAATTTGGATTTCTTTATTATCTTTATTTATACCTGTTATATTTAAATCAGCAGTACCAATCATAAAATCTACGTGTATTATTGAGTCATTAACTCCTAGGGCATTTAACTGTTCATCTGAAAGGTTTTCTGAGTTTTCAACACAAGAGCTATAAGCTCTACCAAAAGCTAAATGACAAGCTGCATTTTCATCAAATAAAGTATTATAGAAAATAATATTTGAATTAGATATAGGTGAATCATATGGAACTAAAGCAACTTCACCTAGATATCTTGCTCCTTCATCACTTTCTAATAAGTCTTTTAAAGTATCATAGCCTTCTTCAGCCTTATAATCCACAACTTTACCATCCTTAAAAGTTAAAGAGAAGTTATTAATTAAATTACCACTATAGCTTAATGGCTTAGATGATGTTACAGTTCCATTAACTCCATTTCTTTTTGGTAATGTAAATACCTCTTCAGTAGGCATATTAGCATTAAATTCTATTCCAGAACTACATTTCTCAGCTCCACCAAGCCATATATGATCTTCAGGTAACTCTATAGTTAAATCTGTTCCTTGAGAGTTTTTATAATGTAGCTTTTTAAATTTATATTCATTTAAGAATTCTAATTTTTTTGCAATATTTTTGTTATGTTCATCCCAAGCTTTAATTGGATCATCATTATTAAGTCTTACAACATCAAAGATAACTTCCCATAGCTTATCTACAGCATCTTTAGAGCTAGAATCCTTAAATACCTTCATTGCCCAAGCTTCTGTTGGAACTGAAACTACTGTCCAACGAATTTTATTTGACATAGAGTAATCATAGTACTCCTTTAAAGCTAACTGTCTACTTTTTTGGAAAGCAGATATTTTCTCCATAGGAATTCCTTTATAACCATCAGGGTCAGATGCAGAAATAGAAATTAAACAACATCCTTCTCTTGCATAAGAATTATAAGATTCAGCCACCCAGTTTGGAACATCTTTTAATGTATCAATAGATGCGTTTTCTAGTTTAAGTCTTTGTACAGTTTGATCACCATAATGAACTATAACTTCTTTAGCTCCTTCTTCATAGCCCACTTTAGCTATAGCTCTTGCAAAATCAACACATTCAACAGGTGTGTTTATTAGTAAAACTTGATCTTTTTGCAAGTTAACTCCTTTTTTTACTGCTAATTTAGCATATTTCTCTAACATTTTTGATATATCCATAAAATCACCTCAAATTTATAATGTTTATAATATATAATATTTATTCTTACATAATATAGCAAAATAGTCTAGTTAAAATAATTAAGTATAAATTTTCTTGTGTAGAATAATAATTATTAATATAATATATATTGCTATAAACCAATGAAGCAAGAGGTGAAATTTAGTGTTTAGTTTATTAAATACACTAGTAGAAAAAAATAAAATATATGGAAAAGAAGGAAATGTTGCATCCTATATACCAGCTCTATCAAAAGCAAATGAAAATGATCTAGGTATATATGTTGTAGACTCTAAAGGGAAAGAATATTACGCAGGGGACTATGATAAAAAATTTACTATGCAAAGTATTTCTAAAATAGTTTCTTTAATTTTAGCTATAAAAGATAATGGAAGATATAATGTATTTAAAAAGGTTGATGTAGAACCAACAGGAATGGGTTTTAACTCTATAGTTAATTTAGAAGCTAGAGATAGTGGAAAACCATATAACCCAATGATTAATGCAGGTGCAATAGTTACGACTTCATTAATAGATGGTAAAAACGTAGAAGAAAAATTAGAAAAAATATTAGATTTTATGAGGACTGTAACTAATAATAATCATATAGATGTAAATGAAGAAGTATATTTATCAGAAAAGGAAACTGGAAACAGAAATAGAGCTTTAGCATACTTTATGAAAAGTACTGGAGTTTTAGAAGGGGATGTAGAAGAAATATTAGAACTGTATTTTAAGCAGTGTTCAATAGAATTAACTGCAAAGGATTTAGCTAGATTTGGTGCAGTGCTAGCAAATGATGGAGTTATACCTTGGACTAATGAAAAAATAATACCTAAGGAAATCTGTAGAATAGTAAAAACTATAATGGTGACTTGTGGTATGTATGACGCATCAGGTGAGTTTGCTGTAAATGTTGGAATTCCAGCAAAATCTGGAGTTGGTGGAGGTATACTTGCAACAGTTCCTAGAAACTATGGAATAGGAATTTTTGGACCATCACTAGATGAAAAAGGAAATAGCATTGCAGGTCTTAAATTGATTAAAGATTTATCTAATGAATTAGATTTAAGTATTTTCTAGTTTATATATTAATTAAAATGTAATGATTTATTTGCTTAATAATAGTATAATTTATATAAAAAATAGCTTTAAGGAAATAATTCCTTAATTTGGAGGAAAGAATGGAAAGATTATTGATTTTAGATTCAAACTCTCTTTTAAATAGAGCATTTTATGCAATTCCAGAGCTTACAAATTCTGAAGGAATTCATACAAATGCAGTTTATGGATTTGTAAATATGTTATTTAAAATGAGAGAGGAATTAAAGCCAGATTATATAGTGGCAGCTTTTGATAAAAAAGGACCTACTTTTAGACATAAAGAGTATTTAGAATACAAGGCTGGTAGAAAGAAGATGCCACCAGAACTTGCAGAGCAATTTCCAATAATAAAGGAAATTTTAAATTTATTATCAATAACTATATATGAACTTGAAGGCTTTGAAGCAGATGATATTATAGGATCATTATCTAAGCATGCAGAAAAAAATAATATCGAAGTATTTATAGTTACTGGAGATAGAGATGCTCTTCAATTAGCTTCAGATAATATAAATGTAATTATAACTAAAAAGGGTGTATCTGAAACAGCTATATATAACCATAATAGCTTTATTGAAGAATTTGGTGTGACTCCAACTCAATTTATAGATGTAAAAGGTCTTATGGGAGATAAATCAGATAATATTCCTGGTGTTCCTGGAATTGGAGAAAAAACTGCTTATAAGTTAATACAAACTTATGGTTCTATAGAAGAAGTATTAAATAATATAGATAATATTAGTGGTAAAAAAGTAAAGGACAATTTAGAAACTTATAAAGAACAAGCAATTTTTAGTAAGAAGCTTGCTACAATAATGACTGAAGTTCCAATAGAGTTTGATTTAGATGATATAAAAAGTCAAGAATCTTTTAATAAAGACGGTCTTAAGAAGATGTTCTTTAAATTGCAAATGAAAACTTTATTAGATAAGTATTTTAATGGTGAAGATGATGACAATGAAGATGAAGAAATAAATATTAATTATATAGATAATCCTAATTCATTTTTAGAACTTTCTAATAAATTAAAAGATACTATATATATTTCTTTTGAGGCAAATAATAGTGAGAAGTATTCAGAAATATCATTAAATAATCTTTATATTTCATGTGATAAAGAAAATTACTTTATTAAGTTTAATGAAATAAGTAATGAAGATGAGAATTCTGCTAATTTAGCTTTAAAAAATATAATGGAAAATGATAACCTTAAAAAGGTGATTCATGAAGGAAAGCCTTTAATTACTATATTAAATAAATTAGGAATATCAATTGCTAGTTTTGATTTTGATACAGCTATAGCAGCTTATTTAATAAATTCTGCAAGAAGTTCTTATGATATATTATCTTTAGTAAATGAATACTTAGGTGAAGATATTAAAGGAAATAAAGATGAAATTAAATGTAGAATAAACAGTAAGTTAGAAGATATATATAATATTCTTAAGGAAAAAATTAAAGATGAGAATATGGAAGAGTTATATTATAATGTAGAACATCCTTTAATTTTTGTTTTATCTTCAATGGAATCATTAGGTTTTAAGATTAATAGAGAGATGCTAGATACTTTAGCAATAAAATTTAAAGAGGAAATTGGAAGAACAGAAAAAGAAATATTTGAGTTAGCTGAAGAAAAATTCAATATAAACTCACCAAAACAACTAGGAAAAATTCTTTTTGAAAAGCTTGATTTACCAGTTGTAAAGAAAACGAAAACTGGCTACTCAACTAATGCTGAGGTATTAGAAAAGCTTCAAGATAAGCATGAGATAATACCAAAGATAACTTATTATAGACAAATTACGAAACTTAATTCAACTTATGTGGAAGGTTTAAAGAATGTTATTGATGTTGATGGAAAGATACATTCAACTTTCAATCAAACTGTAACTACTACAGGAAGATTATCAAGTACAGAACCTAACCTTCAAAATATTCCTATAAAATATGAGATGGGAAGAGAAATAAGAAAAGTATTTATACCTGATGAAGCAGAGGATATATTATTATCTTGTGACTATTCACAAATTGAACTTAGAGTATTAGCAGAAATGGCAAAGGATGAAAATATGATTGATGCATTTAAACATCATAGTGATATTCATAGAAAAACAGCATCAGAAGTATTCAATGTTCCATTAGAAGAGGTAACGCCATTAATGAGAAGTAGAGCAAAGGCTGTTAACTTTGGAATAGTCTATGGTATTAGTGATTTTAGTCTTTCTCAAGATTTACACATAACTAAAAAGCAAGCTTCAGAATATATGGAAATATATTTTGAAAGATATCCTAAGATAAAAGGTTATTTAGATGGTTTGATTGAAGAAGCTAAGGAAAATGGATTTGTTATAACTATATTAAATAGAAGAAGATTTATTCCTGAAATAAAATCATCTAATAGAATAGTTAAGGCATTAGGAGAAAGATTAGCTATGAATGCCCCTATTCAAGGTAGTGCTGCTGATATAATTAAATTAGCAATGGTTAATGTATATAATAAATTAAATGAACTTCAATTAAAGAGTAAAATAATATTACAAGTTCACGATGAACTTATATTAAATGTTAAAAAAGATGAATTAGAGCAAGTTAAAGCATTAGTAAAAGAAGAAATGGAAAATGTACTAAAGATTGATGTACCTTTAGAGGTAGATATAAATATTGGTAATACGTGGTATGAAGCTAAATAGGGAGGCCTGAAATAATGATAAAAATAGGGTTAACAGGAGGAATTGGTTCGGGAAAGAGCACTGTTTCAAAAATGCTTACAGATAAAGGATTTAAAGTAATAGACGCAGATAATATAGCAAAAGAAGTTTTAGTAAAATATCCAGAAATAATAGATAAGATTAAAATAGAATTTGGAACAGGTTTTTTTGACTGGAGAGGTGAATTTAGAAGAAGGGAATTTGGAAACCATATTTTTAGATTTCCTAAACAAAGAAAAAAGTATGAAGATATAATTATGCCTTATATAAAAAGTGAAATTTTTAATGAAATTGATAAGTATGAAAAAGCAGGGGAAAGTATAATAATACTTGATGCTCCAACTTTAATAGAAAATGATCTTCATACATTTATGGATTATATAATAGTGGTATGGGTTGATAATAATACTCAAGTTATTAGATTGAAAAATAGGGATAGATTATCTAGAGAAGAAGCTATAAATAGAATGAATGCTCAATTATCTTTAGATAAAAAAAGAGATTATGCTCATATAATTATAGATAACAATGGAGATTTAATTAAAACTAAGAATCAAGTAGATAAGGTGATGGAGTTTTTAAATGTAATTAATAAGTAAGGAGAAAGTAATGAAATTTAAGCGTATAGTAACTATTTTAATTGCAATTCTCATATTTTATTTTGGCTTTATGTTTGCAATGAAAAAATATGTGTATCCTTACAAATATGCTGAATATGTGAATAAATATAGTGAGGAATATGAATTAGATCCATATCTAGTTTTAGCTGTGATTAAAACAGAAAGTAGTTTTGATAAATCTGCAGTATCTAAGAAAGATGCTAAAGGATTAATGCAAATAATGGATACAACAGGTGAATGGGTAGCTAAAGAAATAGGACTTAATTATTTTATGGCATCTATGATGTTTGATCCAGAGTTAAATATAAAAATTGGATGTTGGTATCTTAGAAACTTAAATGAAGAATTTAATGGTAATTTAGATTTAGTTTTAGCTGCATATAATGGTGGCAGTGGAAATGTGAATAAGTGGCTAACTTATGAAGAATATTCTGCTGATGGAGAGAACTTAGATTATATACCATTTCCAGAAACTAAGAAGTATGTAGATAAAGTTAAGGCAAATTATAATATTTACAAATATTTATATGATAAATAAAAATAAAAAAAGCACAGTTCTTATGTGCTTTTTTTATTTTCTAGAAATTTATAAACTTCCACATTAAGTTTTTATTATGTTCTAATTAAATATTGCAGTAATCCATTCATTACTTTGATATTTATCTGTTAATTTAAATCCGTGGCTTTCAACTATTGATTTAACTTTATCAAAGCTCCATTCTACAAGACCAGATACTAGTAATTTACCATCAGGTAATAAATGATCTTTTATAAAGTCCATAAACAATTCAGTTTCTTCTCCACCTATATTTATGTATATCCAATGATAATTGTCTTCTATTTTAACTTCATCATTTAGAGCATCTCCAACTAAGGTTTCTATATTATAAATACCATTAAGAGCTGAATTTAACTCAACTTCTTCTCTAACATCTCTAATATCTAAGGCTGTTACCTTTGAGGCACCTATAATTGCTGAAGCGATAGATAATATACCTGAACCAGTTCCAATATCTAAAACTTTTTTATCACATAAATCTATTTTAGTTAAGATTATATTTAATAAATCTTTAGTTGTTTCATGCAAACCTGTACCAAAGGCTCCTTGAGAAATAAAAGATATTTTATGAACATTTTTATCACAAATATCCTCATCAGGGGAGGCTAGTACCCAGTTATCATTAATACTAATTGATGGAAAATCATATGTTTCATAGTTATAATTGGCTTCATCAATAGAAATACACTCACTATTTATTAATGAAGATATTTTATCTTTAAATATATTTAAATTATCCACTTCTTCATCATAAGCAATTTTAATATCAATTGTAGAAACTTCCTTTTCTAAATAACCATATCCGTACTCATCAGTTGTAATTTCTAAAGGACTTTCATAAAAAACATTAAATATATCATTAATTTGCAACAACTCGATTATTTCATCTAAATTTCTAAAATTGACATTATAAGTTAATATATACATTTTGAATCCCCCGAATTAATTGATTATAACATTATAGAGTATAGATAGATTTTAGTTTTATGTCAAGAAATTAGTAAAAATTTAATAATTATTACTTATATCAGGGCATTAAATATCAGAATAACTCTATCTTTTCTTCTTTTTCTTCTTAATAGAATAACCAAATGAACCTAATGATTTAGCATTTAATCCATAATATTCTCCATGGTTATAACAAATTAAATTAGCCTTATTAAAGCAGATTTTACCTTTATCATCAATTATATCTTCATTAACCTTAACATTAATTACATCTAATAAAAAAAGATCATGAGTTCCAAGAGGAGTAATACTTTTTACTTTACATTCAAGAGCAACAGGTGATAAATCTATTGATGGAGTACTTATGGCTACACCTTCAGATAATTTATAGCCAAAATGCTTAATTTTGTCTATCTTTCTTCCAGATGTAACTCCACAATAATCAACAAATTTAACCATATCTCTTGAAGGTAGATTAATTACACATTCTCCACTTTCTTTTATGTAATCATATGAAAGACGTTCAGGTCTTACACCCATAGCTAATACAGGTTCTTTTGTACAAACTGTACTAATCCAACCTACAGTAAATGCATTAACTTTATCTTCTTTATTTTTAGAAGTAACTATAACAACTGGAGTTGGATTTAGCATTACACTACCTTTAAAATTTTCTTTTTTCATAACTAATCCTTTCGGCAATAAAAAATTTTTATCAAGAAGAATGAGGCTGTGTTGACAGCCCCATTAGTATTAATATCTTCTTCTACGTTTTCTCTTACTAGTATTTATAATTCTTATTACTAAAACAAATAATACTAAAACTATCACTAAAATAAGAAGTGATAATAAATATAATGGCAAGTTAGCTTTAATTAATTCCATAGCAGAAACTTTAATAGTTCCATTTACATCTTGAGTGTAGCCAGGAGTTGAATATGTTAAAGTAACTTCTTTATTTCCACTTAACTTCCAAGCATCTTTAACTTCTCCATTATATGAGATAGTTGCATTCTTATCATTAAAATCATTTTTATAATACTGAACATCTTCATTAACAGATATAGGAGCAGTTATTTGCTTTTCAGAACCAAAAAATCTAAAAGTTTTATAAGTTAGATCTATAGATCCAACTTCTTCACCTGCAGTTTTATAGGTTTGCTTTTCAGCTGAATAACTATAATTAGCTACTTTTTCAGTATCTTCAAATACGTGAAGACCAGTTGCACCGTAGTCAGATTTTAGAACAACAGTAACTAAGTTTCTACCATCTTTTTCAAAAAATCCAACAAAACAATGGCCAGCTAATTCTTCAGTACCAGTTTTTCCACCTACATTATTATATTTACCAAGTATCTTATTTCTAGATTCTATTTCTATTGGATAACCTGCTAAGGTTATAGATGTCTTACTATTCTTAGTTGAAACAGTATCTTTAACCCAATCATTCTTAAAAGCAGCTATACCTATTTTAGCTAAGTCATAAGCTGTAGTTTGATTTACATTGGTATTACTTGGATTTAAAGGATCTATTTCTAATCCAGATGGATTTTCGAAATGAGTATCTTTTAAACCTAATTCAGTAGCTTTTTCATTCATCATATTAACAAAATTATCTACTGTTCCACCTACAGCTTCTGCCATTAAATAAGCAGTGTCATTTGCAGAAAAAATAAGAACAGCTTTCATTGTATCTTCAGCAGAAATTTTATCTCCAGGTTTTAGATCTACATAATTATTTAAAGCTGTTTCTGTTACTTTTAATGAAGTTTCAGTAAAGTTTAATATGTCTGTCTTATTTTTGTTTTCAGCAAATAATAGAGCAGTCATTAATTTTGTTGTACTTGCTGGTGAAAGTTTTAAATCTGCATTTTTTGAATAGATAACTTCTCCAGTATCTATGTCCATAGTTATTGATGCTTCCCCAATAATTTCTGGAGCCTGAATGTTTACATCTTGTGCACTAACTTTATTAGCTAAAGGAGCTAATAATGAAACTGAAAGAGCAAGTGCTAGTGTTCTAAATAAGTGTTTTACTTTCAAGTTCATCTCCCCATTTCTTTAGATTTTAGTTATTATGTTTACTTGCTTACGCACTGTTAACAGTATAACACCTACATTCAATAATAACAATAATTATAGAAGTTGTTAAGTGATTTAAATTACTTATAATAATTTTTTAATAATTA
>NZ_JABUTB010000079.1:0-3460 GCF_021443865.1 Clostridium sp. | reverse complement strand
CATATTTAAGATAAATATTCTAAAGCTAAATTAAAATATAATATCTTTTATAATATACAAAAATATAGGAGCTACATTTAAAAAAAGAAGCTCCTATAATTAATTATTTATTATTTAATTTATTTATTATTATATTTTTCGCCTTAAGCTCTAATTCATCATCAAGTTTCTCTAATTTAACATCACCATATTTGTGGCTAAGTGCAATATTTAAGAATCTATCAGCAAGTTCAGGATTCTTAGATAGAAGAGAACCATGGAAGTAGCTACAATAAGTATTCTTATAAATACAACCTTCATAACCATCTTCACCATTATTACCATAACCATGAAGGCATTTGCCTAAAGGCTTTAATCCATTAATATAGGTTCTTCCTGAATGATTTTCAAATCCAACATAGGTTTCATTAAATTCTTCGTTATATATTACAGTATTACCAATAAAACGAGTATCTCCGCCTTCAGTATATATATCTAAAATACCTAATCCTTGGATTTTTTCACCGTTTGGCGCCATATAGTAGTTTCCTAGAAGTTGATAACCACCACAAATAGCAATAACTAACTTTCCGTCTTCAATATATTTTTCAAGAGAAGGCTTTTTTATAGTTTTTAAATCATCTGATACTATAGATTGTTCAAAATCTTGACCTCCACCAAAAAATAGTATATCAGTATTTTCTGAATCAAATTCATCATTTAATGATATATTTATTAAGTTTACCTTTATTCCTCTTTCTTCAGCCCTATGTTTAAGTATTAATATATTTCCAACATCTCCATATACGTTAAGTAAGTCAGGATAAAGATGACAGATATTTAACTCCATATATAGACCTCCTTTCTTACCAAAGCTTTTTAATATAGCCTTTTGAGTATAAGTGTTTTCTATAATTAATCATAGCAGTATAAGTAGCTAAAATATAAATTTTATTATCTTTACTAGCTTTAATTTTTTCTGTTAATGAATCAAAGTTTTCTTCTATAATAAATTTATCTTTATTTAATCCAGCAATTTTAAGTCTTACTGCCATATCATAACATCTAATACCAGAAATAAATATTTCATCTATATTTAAATCATGAAGTTTTTCGAAATCAACATCCCAAATCCAAGAAACATCAGTACCATCCGCATAATTATCATTTAAAAGAAAAGCTGCAGAAAAATTATCTCTATTTAGGCAAAGAGTATCTAGTGCTTGATTATAGCCAGCAGGATTCTTAACTAATATAATTTTAACTTCTTTTCCTTCTATATTTAAGGATTCTTGTCTACCAAAACTTGAATCTTGGTTTTGTAGTGAGTTTTGAATAGACTCATTATTTATTCCAAGTTCTTTAGCAATAGCATAAGCACATAATGCGTTATAAATATTGTATACACCTGATTGACTTATATTTACCACTAAATCGTTAATTCTAACATTAGAACTATCAGGAGTTAGTTCTAATATTTCATTTACAGCATATTTAAGCTCAGCTCTTTTAAAGCCACAGCCTGTACAGTAAAAGTCTCCTAAATGGTTATATGTAATATGGTTATACTCATAAGGAGATTTACAAAACTTACAGAATTTTGCATCTGCATTAATATCGATATTTTTATTATCATTTATTCTTGCATTAAAACCATAAAATACAGTTTTATTAGGAAGTTTTAAATCACCTAAAAGCGATTCATCACCATTTAGAACTAGAGTAGTATTTGGAGAAAGATTAATTCCTTCTAATATTTTAGAAAGAGTAGTATATACTTCGCCATATCTATCTAATTGATCTCTAAAAAGGTTTGTTACTGTAATTATTTCAGGAGAAATATATTCAGTAATGTATTTTAAATTCGCTTCATCTACTTCAATTATTGCATAAGCATCTTTAGTTTCACTAAAGAACTTGTAATTATCAATAAAAGTTGTTACTATTCCAGGAAATAGGTTAGCTCCAGTATTATTTGTAATTACTTTTTTTCCACTCATCTTTACAATGTTGTAGATCATGCTAGTAGTAGTAGTTTTACCGTTAGTTCCTGTAACTAAAACTACTTTGTAGCCCTTTGATACTTTTTTTAGTATATTACTATCTATTTTTAAGGCCACTTTTCCAGGGAAGGTAGTTCCCCCTTTTAGTATTGTTTTTGTAAGAAAAATTGTTAATTTTGAAGCTATAATGCTTATTGTAGATTTAATACTAATCTTATTCACCGCCTTATAATATTTATTCATATTATTTACAATAATATAAATATATAATCATGTTAAAGTAAAATTTAAATTTACAAAGAATAGTATAACATAACTTTAAATACTTAAAAATAATGATATAATAAGATTTTATTAATATTTTATATTAAAGAGGAGTATAATTTTGAATAAGTATGTATTTAAGAATAGTGAAGGAAAGTCTATAGTGTATTATAAGTGGGGAAGTAATAAAAATCCTAAGGGAATAATTCAATTAGTACATGGAATGTCCGAGTGGATAGGAAGATATGATTATTTAGCAGAAAGATTAATTGAAGAAGGCTATTTAGTTTATGGGCATGATCACTGTGGACATGGACATAGTAGTGAAAATACTGATAGACTTGGATATATAAGTAATAAAAATAGTTTTTATTTAATGCTTGAAGATATAAAAAAAGTAAACAGTATAATTAGAGAAGAAAATAAAGACCTACCAATAATATTATTTGGTCATAGTATGGGTTCATTTTTAAGTCAGAGATATTTAGAAGAGTATGGAGAAACAATTGATGGATTAATTTTATCTGGATCTAATGGAAAACCAAAATACTTTACTAAGTTAGGGTTATTAGTATGTAGAATGGAAATGTTAATAAAAGGAAAGGGTTATAGAAGTAATCTTATGGATAAACTTTCCTTTGGAGGATTTAATAATAGTGTAAAAAATCCAAAAACAGCTTTTGACTGGCTATGTAGTGATGAAAAGGAAGTAGATAAATATATTAGGCATGAATTTTCTGGCTTTGTATATCCAACAGAATTTTATTTTGATTTAATCAATGGACTTTGGGATATTCATAAAGAAGAGAATCTTAGTAAAATAAAGAAATTAAATATACCAATATATATTTTTTCAGGAGATAAGGATCCAGTTGGATACATGGGAAAAGGAATAATTAATTTATATAATACTTACAATAGCATTGGAGTAAAGGACTTAAGCTATAAGTTATACAAGGATGGAAGACATGAAATGTTAAATGAAGTAAATAAAGATGAAGTTATAAAAGATATAGTATCTTGGATTAATAAACATATATTGTAATACGTGCTTTGGAGCTATTTATTTAGCTCCTTTTTAATATAGAAAAATATATTTATTTACAATATGTTACAATTATATTCACATATAAAAGAAATTGATGTAAAATTATGTGGTAATAATGTTTAGTGAGGGAAAAAACATGAATTATTATAATTTTAAAGAAAAAATT
>NZ_JABUTB010000078.1:10620-21229 GCF_021443865.1 Clostridium sp. | reverse complement strand
TTTAGTGAAATATCTAAAACTATATCTTTTTCTAGAACACCAGATAAGCCTTTTGCACCAGTATCCCAATCACCATGACCTGGATCTATACAAACTACTATTTTATTATCTGTATTATTATTA
Organism: Clostridium sp.; assembly: GCF_021443865.1. Lineage (GTDB taxonomy): Bacteria > Bacillota > Clostridia > Clostridiales > Clostridiaceae > Clostridium. Next base: position 21,106 of record NZ_JABUTB010000078.1, on the reverse strand, counting down.
CTAGTAGTTGAAGCTGTAATATTTTTATTAACAGAAGACTTTTTACTAAATAATAAAAAAAGTGAAAATACTATAATACAAATAAATAAAAGGCTAAATCGAAATATTAATTGTCTTCTTTTTTTACGCTTATAAAGAAGTTTTCTTTTGTATGCAATATCAAACTTAGGTTTTGCCATATAAATTTCCTCTTATTTCATAATAATTTACATAATATAATTATACTAACAATATAGTTAAATGTAAATAAATGGAAAAGAATAAGTGTTATGTCATTGGTTGATAATATATAAATATTGATATAAACTATAATAAAAGGGGGAAGGACCATGCCTAAAGTTTTACAAAATCCAAGAGAAACAATACTAAAAGAAGGTTATAAGCTATTAGAAGCTAAAGGTTATAAAAATTTTAGCATGAGAGAACTTGCCAATAGATGTGATATTGGCCTAGGGACAGTATATAATTATTTTGCCAATAAGATGTCTTTAGTTAGAGAAATATTTAATGAGATATGGATAAATATAATAGAAGATTTAAGAACTGTTAAAGTAAAAGAAATATCCTTTGAAGAAAAAATAAAATTAATATATTTAGGATTAGAAAAGTTTTTAATATATCATAGAGAAGTGTTTTTTGAACTTACAAAGGAAGAAAAATTAGATGAAGATAATAAATCTCATTCTTGTCCTAAATATAATTTATTAGATGAATTATATTTAATTATTGATGAAATAATTGAATTGCATAAAGAAAATAAAGATATAACTATGAATATTGAAACTAGAAAGTTAACATCTTTTTTAATAAACAATATGATAACTTTATCTATGAAGAATGCTGATTTTTCTATAGAAGATTTATTGTATATAGTAAGAAATAATTTATAAAGGAGACAGCTATTTGTATGAATTGGTTAAATAAACTGGAAAGAAAAATAGGAAAGTTTTATATAAGGAATTTAATGCTAATTATTATTTGTGGTCAAATATTAGTTTTTGCATTTAGTTATATGGGCAGAGATATAGCTGATATGTTAATTTTAAATAAAAATGCGGTGATGAGTGGAGAAGTTTGGAGACTTATAACCTTTATATTTGTTCCATCAAGTTATTCTATAATTTCATTTATATTTTCAATGTATTTTTATTACTTAGCTGGTACTGGACTAGAGCATCAGTGGGGGGGATTTAAATTTAATTTTTATTACCTTATAGGAATGATTACTACTATTATTGTTGTAATGATATCTGGAGTTAGTGCTACTGGAACCTTTATTAATCTTTCATTATTTTTAGCCTTTGCTAAGGTGTATCCAAACTTTCAAATATTATTATTTTTTATATTACCAATTAAGGTTAAATACTTAGCCATATTTAACTGGCTTGCTATAGGATATAGCTTCTTATCAGCAGCATCAATTGGAGGTAAAATATTAACTTTAGTTCCACTTCTAAACTTTTTCTTGTTCTTTGGAAAAGAGGTCTTTACAGGTACAACTACTGGTGCTATAAATTATAGAAGACAACAAAAGTTTAAATCACAGATAAAAGAAAGAGAAATTATTCATAAATGTGTAGTTTGTGGAATTACAGAAAAGGAAGATCCTAAAATGGAATTTAGATATTGTTCTAAATGTTCAGGGAAAAAGTGTTATTGTGAAAATCATATAAGAAATCATGAACATAAGTGATAATATAGTGTAATATTATTAAGTAGAAATCTTTATACGGATGGTAAGGTAAAGGTATTTAAAGATACTTTTACCTTTTTTGATTTTAAAGGAGATGTAATGGTTTTTATCAGTATTATTAAATAATTACTATTAAATAATAGTGATAGTAATTATTAATTTAATGATGTATAATAGAATGGAATAAAATTTGACTATTAATCGAAAAATATAGAAAAAGTTCATAACTAAGAAGGGAAGAAACATGGAAAATAACGAGTTAAAAAAGATTTATGATAATCCACTGCATATAAGATATATAGACAATCCAAGTGAAGAAGTAATCTTAGAAGCAGTTAAGAAAAATGGATTGGCAATAAAGTATGTAAAAAATCCAAGTAATACTATAAAGGGAATAGCTATTAAAAGTAATCCATTAGCTATTGAATATATTGAAGATTTAGATGAAGAAAATGCTGTTTTAGCAGTTAGGTTACTTTGGAATTCATTAAAGTATATTAAAAATCCTACAGATAGAGTCAAACTTGAAGCAGTAAATGCTAAGGGGTGGGCTATTCAGTTTATAGAAAATCCTACTGAAGAAATTCAATTAAAGGCAGTTTCAAAGGATTATGATTCAATAAAGTATATAAAGGAACCATCAGAAAAGGTTCAATTGGCTGCAGTTAATAAGTATTGGGCAGCTATAAAATTTATTAATAACCCTACATTGGAAGTTAGAAGAGAAGCTATTAGAGGAAATGAAGAAGCTATTAATTATATTAACTTTAATTTAGATGAATTAAAAATATTAATTGGAGATAATATAAAAATCGTTAAATACGTATATGATTCTATTGATGTAGATTTTGTTGTTAATGTTGTTATTGAAAAAGTAAAAGAAGAATCAATTGATGAAAAGTATATAAAGGACTTTTTAGAATTAGAAATACTAGAGATGAATAAAATTAATTTTATAAAAGCATATGGAAGTAAGAAAGCTAAAGTATTTTTAGTGGATTATAAACTTTCAAGATAAATAGAGGTGAGAAGATGAAATTTTCAGAAGCTATAAATACTGTTGAACTAGTATTAGAATCAGGTAGTGTTCCTTTAGTAATTGGTGAAGCAGGTATAGGAAAGACTTCATTAGTAAAAAGAATATGTAATGAAGAAAATTATTATTTAGTAAACATAGATGCAAATCTATTAAAAGAAGGAGAAATCGGTGGACTTCCAATTGTAGATAGCGGTAGGACAAGATATGCAACTCATTATAAACTAATAGAAATTGATAATGCTATATCAGATAATAAATATAATGGAGTAATGCTATTTATAGATGAACTTAATAGATGTGAGCATGCAGTTCAACAAGAACTTATGAATTTAATATTAAATAGAGAAATTAATGGATATAAGTTAAATGAAAATGTAAAAATAATGGCAGCAATGAATCCTTCTAACAAGTATGATGGATTTGAAGATACTGACTATCAAGTAGTAGATATGGATAATGCACAAGAAGATAGATTTGTTTGGGTGGAACTAAGCTCAGATATTAAGGAATGGTTGAAATGGGCTATGAATGGTGAAGTAAATGTACATGATCACATTATAGAGTTTTTATCTAATTTCCCTGAATTCTTAAATGTTACCAATTCAAATGAATCAATTAAAGCAACTCCAAGAAGCTGGGAGAGAGTTGCTAAAGCGTATAATGTTTATTTAAGAAAGATTGAAAATTACTCAATAGATACTTTTTATAATGTAGTTAAAGGAAATGTGGGAGTAAGTATTGCAACTGACTTTATTAATTATATTAAAAATATAAAGAATCCGTTAATTAAACCAGAGGATTTATTCTCTTACTTAATTTTACCTGTAGAAGTGAAAGAACAATTAAGAGGAGAAAGTCATTCAAGATTATATATACTAGCTAAGAATTCAATAAGATATCTAAATGAAAATAATAATGAAGTAAATAGAAAGTTATTTGCAGATTTATTAACTTGTTATCCAAAGGATTTAAGACTTGGTATTATGAAAGAGATAAAGGGCGATTTAAAAGAAGAAACCTATATGGATTTATTATATGAAGATATGTTCTTAGATTCCTTCTTTAGTATTTATGAATAGGATGAGATCTTATGAGTTTTGAAGAAAGAAGAGATAGCTTATTAAAGCAAGCTTTAGATATAAAAGAAAATGGAGAAATTTATAGCGGATTTGAAAGAGAGTTTTTTTCATTAGTTGAAACTGTAATTATTGATATGCTTGAAGGCGAAGATGGTTTCTTCGGACAATTTATGGTTAGGATAGAAAGAAGTATTAGATTTAATATTACCTGGCCTTTAGCAACAATACCTAAAATGCAAGGCTTTAGAATGTACTTTAATCCATTACTATTCTTAGCTTGTGATAAAAGAGAAATGCAAGCATTATTTAAACATGAGATTTATCATATTATGTATGGACATCATGAAAGAGAAAGAATTCTTAAACAAAAATATACTAATCTTGCAGTTAATTTATCAGTAGATATATCTATTAATCAATTTATAAAAAACCTTCCTATGTATAGTTATAAGATTGAAAGAGTTAACAAAGAGTATGGCTCTAATTTAACGGAAGATAAGCCAATTGAAATATATGCTGAACAAATTGAGAAAGCAATTAAATCTAAGTTAACAAATACTATGAAGGATGACAAAAACAATGATATAGGTGAAATGATAGATATTTCTAAAGCTCATGATGTGTGGGAAGAAAGTACTCTTACTCAAGATTCTATTAGAGACTTAACTAAGAAAACTGCCATTGGTTCTTATAAAGGAAAAGCTCCAAAGGACATAGTAGGAATTATTGACTCTTATACTGAAAAAGCAGAGATATCTTGGCAAGATGCTCTTAAGAAGGTAATACCTTCATTAAGAGCAGGAGAAAAGAAAACTATAATGAGAAGAAATAGAAGACAACCTGAGAGGTTAGATTTAAGAGGAACACTTCCTAATAATGTTCCAGAGGTTATAGTTGCTTTAGATATAAGTGCTTCTATGAGTGAAGAGGAGTTCAATAAGATTTTAATTGAAGTCTTAGAAATTACTAGAACTAGAACAAATAAAATAACTGTAATAGAATGTGATAATGAAATAAGACGTATATATGAAATAAAATCAAAAAATGATATTAAAAAGAGATCTTCTAAAAATGGATCTACGAAATTCTCACCAGTATTTAGATATATAAGAGAAAACAACTTAAGAAATTCTGTATTAATTTATTTTACAGATGGAGTTGGAGAAAAGGAATTAGAGGTAAAGCCTTTCAAATCTAATACAATATGGGTAATAACTGGAGATGAAGAATTATCTTTAGAAGAACCATTTGGAGAAATAAAGAGAATTTTTGTTCAGGTTGAAAAAGGTGAAGGTGGAACTGCTGGACTTGATATGATAAAAGAATATCAACAAGAGCATGGAAGGTACTACTAATAAATATAAAATAAATATTTAAAACTAATTTAAAGTATTATGGAGGCTCCTTAAGGAGTCTCTTTTTGTTTGCAAATTAAGGATTAGTATCCATTTTAGTAGCTTACAACAGGAGGTATATGAATACTGGAAAAAAAGAATAATTTATGATATAATAAATTTTATGTGGGGGTGTATTATGAAATCTTTTAGAATAAGCAAGAATGCTAGTGTCTTATTAATTATTTTTGTTTTGTTTGTTAGTTTACTCATAAACGTATACACTTCAATAATGAACTCTCGATATAAAATAATAATAGGTAAAGAAACATATAAGTGTATTGAAGAAATTAGAAGCAGAAACGAAAGTTCACTAGCTATTTTAGACCAGTGTCTAAAAGCAAAAAGCGTTAGTAATGAAGAGCTATTATCTTTATATAAGAATTATAGCTCTATATCAAAGGAATATACTGCTTTATGGATAAGTTATAAAGAGTATGGGAAAGAAGAAATAATTTCAATAAATAGAAAATCTAAAATTCCAAATAAAATACCGACAGAAGTGTATTCAAGAGTGGAAAGTTTACTATTTGAACAATTAAATTATGAAATGAGAACTAATAATGAAAAAGTAATTTTAGTGGGAGATGCATTAGATAATTTTACTGAAATATATAATTTAACTAGTGAACTTAATAGCTTTTATAAAGATTTTAACGAAACCAAGTTAAAAGATGTAGATATTGATGATAGGGAAATTACATATATCAAAAAATCTTATTGGATAGATATTTTAGATGGTATGAATACTGTGATTGAACCTTATTCAGATTATGAATTTACATTTAAAGAATAATATTTAGGAGATGGAAACTATTTTTTATAGTTAATCATCTCCTTTTTTATATTATNTTGTTATATATTATTATATAGATGATAAATAATACTATTTGATAAAATCTTAATAAGCAATATAGTATTAAGGAGGTAGGTTATGAATTTAAATAGAAATGATCAATGTTGGTGTAATAGTGGTAAGAAATACAAGAAGTGCCACTTGGAATTTGATGAGAAATTAGAGGTATTAAAGCATAAAGGTTATGAAGTTCCAACAAGAGATATGATAAAGAATGAAGAACAAATTCAAGGAATAAGGGAAAGTGCAAAAATTAATAATGCAGTGTTGGATTTAGTTCAAGAAAAAATAAAATTAGGTATGAACACAGAGGAAATTGATAAGTTAGTTCATGATTTTACTGTTAATAGTGGAGCTATTCCTGCACCATTAAATTATGATGGTTATCCAAAGAGCGTATGTGTATCAATTAATGATATAGTATGTCATGGAATACCAAGTGAAGACACAGTACTAATGGATGGTGACATAGTTAATGTTGATGTATCAACTATATATAATGGATATTATTCAGATGCTTCAAGAATGTTTATGATTGGAAATGTATCTGAAGAAGATGAAAAACTAGTTAGAGTTACTAAGGAATGTTTAGATAAGGGATTAGCAGCAGTAAAGCCATGGGGATTCTTAGGTGATATTGGAGCTGTTATTCAAGAGCATGCAGAAGCGAATGGATTTTCAGTAGTAAGAGCCTTTGGTGGTCATGGAGTTGGAATAGAGTTTCATGAAGAACCTTTTGTTGCCCATGTTGGAGAAAGAGGGGAAGGAATGGTTTTAGTTCCTGGAATGGTATTTACTATTGAGCCAATGCTTAATCAAGGAGACTATGAAGTTTTTGTGGATGAAGATGATGATTGGACTGTATTTACAGCAGATGGTGGATATTCAGCACAATGGGAATACACAGTATTAGTTACAGAAGATGGAGCAGAAATTATTGCATGGTAATATTTAGATAGAGGCACTTATGTGCCTTTTCTTATAAAAAAAACTCAAGCCATAAGCTTGAGTTTTTTTTATGTTATCAAATTATTATTGATAATTAGTGACATCCGCCACCGCAAGATCCACATCCGCCACTTTCAACTTCAATTAAAGGTTTAAGAGATAATCCTCTTCCTTCATTTTCATCAGTTGAAAGTAATCTAAATCCACCGAATTCATCTACTAATTTTTCTTCTACAACGAAAACTATATCATTAACTTTTTGAGTTAAATCTCCATCCTTTACGTCATCAACAGATATATTAAAAGAAGGACCACTACATCCAAATCCAGCTAAGTTGATTCTGATGCTGTAATTATCTACTTCATTTTCGTCTAAAAATCCTTTGAATTCTTGGTAAGCTTCTTCACTTATTAAAATCTTATCCATATTTTCACCTTCTATTTCTAAATGATAATTTATATCACTAGTATAACATAGTAATTTTAAATATCAAGTGTTTTTTTATGCAAAACATAGTAAAATTTTATAAATAATTATTGTCATTATATTATATGATAAATATAATTATATTTATAAGTAACTTGACATTTAAGTAGAAGGGATGTTTTATTTTGAAACCGTATGATAATAACTATGTGTATGATAAAGTTAAAGAATATAATGCTTCCATATCTGAAGGAAGAATTGGAAGCTTTGAGATAATAAAGAAAAGTAATAATAGTGATTTTATAGATGGATATATGTATAGAAGAAAGGGGAGAATAAATGCAGATATTATAGAACTACAAGGACCTGATAATATTTGGATGAGAATATCGCCTCTTGAAATAGAAAGCTCATATATGTTTATTAAACATGCTAAAGGAAAAGTGGGTGTAGTAGGTTTAGGTCTTGGATATGTAGCTCAAGAATTAGCAAAAAAGCCAAATGTAAGTGAAGTTGTAGTTTATGAGCAAGAAAAGGATGTTATAGATTTATATTATTCAAGTTTTGAAAGAAATGAAAAGATAAAAATAATAAATAAAGATGCTTTTGAAGCTAATAGCGAAGACTTTGATTATTTTTATGTAGATATTTATGAATATAAATTACGTTCTAGGGTAGTAGAAGATTATGTAAAGTTTAATGAAATACATAAAATAGAAGAGTATTTATTTTGGGGAATGGAGCATTTCCTTTTAAGCTGCAAATATGAAGAAATAGTATGGGTATATATACCTGAATTATGGATGGAAATTAGTAAGAGTATATTTGCAGCACTCCAAGAAGCTAATTTGTTGAAATATTATAAGCCACTTGATGAAAAGTTAGTAAGTAAAGTGCTAGCTGACTTTAAAGAAGCATTAGATTATTAAACTAAGGAAAAGAATATTAAAGTTATAGCTATGTTTAATTTAAATTATATAGTGGATTTATTTCAACAGTATAGTATGTATTCAATTCCAATATCTTTACTTATAAGCATAATAATTGCTTTATTAGGAGTTGTTCCATCCATATTTATTACTGGAGCTAATATAGTGTTTTTTGGTCCAATTTGGGGTTTTATAATTTCTTTATTAGGAGAAGTAATAGGTGGATATATAACCTTTATAGTATATAGATTGGGATTTAAAAAAGGTGTAGAAAATATTAAAGATAAACATAAATTATTAAAAGCGATTTCAGAAGGAAGAGGAAAGAAAGTGGGTTTATTAATTTTTGAAGGCAGATTAATACCATTTATACCTTCTGGTTTTGTAACTTTAGCAGCAGCTATAAGTAATATAAATGGAACTATCTTTAATTTAGCAACATTTTTAGGAAAGATACCATCTATAGCCCTTGAAGCTTTAATTAGTTATGATTTAATTAATATTCAACAAAATTATATAAGATTAGGGTTTACCTTAATTGGAATATCTCTATTATATTTTACAATAAAAAAATTAAGGGTAAATAATGAAAGCAATTGAAGTGGAATTATTAAATAAATAAAAAAGGCACCAAAGTGCCTTTTTTTATTTAAGTGTATTAAAGAAATTTATTTAACTACTATATTTACTAATCTTCCTTTAATAACGATAACTTTAACTATATTTTTTCCTTCAGTTGCAGCTAATATATTTTCATTAGCTAATGAAGCAGCTTTAATTCCTTCTTCATCTAAATCTGTAGGAACATTAATTTTAGCTTTTATCTTTCCATTAACTTGAATTGCAATTTCAACTTCATCTTTAACTAAAGCTTTAGCATCAAATGCTGGCCATGGTTGATTAAAGATTGAATACTCTAATCCAAGTAAACTCCATTGTTCTTCAGCAAAGTGAGGAGCAAATGGTGCTAATATCTTTAAGAAGTCCATACAAGTATTCTTTAAGAATTCTAAGTTCTTAACATCTTCTTGTAGATATTTAGATAAAGCATTTACAAATTCCATCATTCTTGCGATTGCAGTATTGAATTGCATTTTATCAGAATCTTCAGTTACGCCTTTAATTGCATTGTGTAACCAGAAGTTTAATTCTTTTTCTGCTTTATCCATAGTAGTTTTGTTATTTTCACCTTTTTCTATAGATTCTCTTGCAGTTTCAAGGTATCTTTCAATTCTGTCTACAAATCTTGCAACAGATTTAAGTCCGTCATCACTCCAAGCACCACCTTCAACATAGGCAAATCCAAACATTAAATACATTCTAAATACATCAGAACCATATTCAGAAATATAATCATTTGGAGAAATAGTATTTCCTTTTGATTTACTCATTTTTAATCCATCTGGACCAAGTATTAAACCTTGGTGAGTTAATGATTTAAAAGGTTCATCAAAATCTAAGTATCCCATATCACGAAGAGCCTTAGTTATAAATCTAGCATATAATAAGTGCATACAAGCATGTTCTGGGCCACCAACGTATTTATCTACAGGAAGCATTTTATTTACTATATCTTTATCAAATGCTTTTTCTGTATTATTACTATCTGGATATCTTAATTGATACCAAGATGAACAAACGAAAGTATCTAAAGTATCAACTTCTCTCTTAGCTGCTTTTCCACACTTTGGACAAGTTGTATTTACAAATTCATTACATTTAGCAAGTGGTGATTTTCCATCTGGTGCAAATTCAACGTTGTATGGAAGTTCAACTGGTAATTGACTTTCAGGAACTGCAACTGTTCCACAATCATCACAATGTATTATTGGAATTGGTGCACCCCAATATCTTTGTCTAGATACAAGCCAATCTCTTAATCTATAATTAACTTTTGCTGAACCAAGGTTCATAGAAGATAACTTTTCAACTATTTTTTCTTTTGCTTCTTCAGTTGTAAGTCCATCGAATTCACCTGAATTAACTAATTTACCATATTCACAATAAGGTAATTCTTCATTTTTACCATTTTTACTAGTAATAACTCTTTCAATTGGTAAATTGAATTTAGTTGCAAAAGCAAAATCTCTTTCATCATGAGCTGGAACAGCCATAACAGCA
>NZ_JABUTB010000078.1:0-9981 GCF_021443865.1 Clostridium sp. | reverse complement strand
GTTATAACTTCATTTTCCCAGTTAAACATAGCTCCCATAGCTTTTAATTGCTTTTCCATAGTTTCAATATTCTTATCAGTTGAATCCTTTGGATGAATTCCAGTTTTTATTGCATAGTTTTCAGCTGGAAGTCCAAAAGCGTCAAAGCCCATTGGTTGGAATACATTATATCCTTGCATTCTCTTCATTCTAGCCCATGAATCAACTGGTCCATAGTTAAACCAATGACCTGCATGTAATTGGCTACCTGATGGATAGGAGAACATTTCTAGTACATATAATTTTTCTCCATCCTTATTTGGGTCGAACTTATAAAGATTAGTTTCTTCCCACTTATCTTGCCATTTCTTATCAATGGAAGTTCCGTATTTAGCCATTATTAATCCTCCTCTAAAATAACACTTGATTGTAAAAAGAATAAAAAAATCCCTCATCTCAATTAAGAGACGAAGGATATATTCGCGGTACCACTCTTATTAGAAAATATAAATTTTCTCACTCAAAAATATAACGGGGGTCACCCGTACTTGCTTTTAACAAGTAAGCTCATAGGCAAGTTCTTATATTCTATGCACTGTTTTTCAGCAACCAACAGCTCTCTTAAGCATAAAACCTATAATACTACTCCTAATCACAGCCAAATATATAATTTTAATATACACAATTATATATTTTATTATATTATAAGTCAATATTTATAGTTGATGAATATAGATGATTTGTATATAGTATAACTAAAGAGTAATTAAGGAGGTTTATATTATGGATATAAAAGAATTAATTAAAGAAAAAAATTGGATTGTTATAGGTGATGTAACTAACAGTTCAAAATATGCATATAGGATTTTAAATAAGTTTAAAGATAAGGGGTATAAAGTAAGTGGAGTTCATCCTAAGGGTGGAGAAGGAGTGTATAAAACTATTAAGGAAGTACCCTATAAGATTGATGCAATAGATTTATGTATTAATTCGAAGTTAGGAATTGAATATATAAAAGAAGCTAATTCATTAGGAATTAAAAATGTGTTAGTACAACCAGGTGCAGAAAGTAAAGAAATATTAACTTACTGCAAGGAAAATGGAATAAATGTAATAGAAAATTGTGCTTTAGTTCAATTAGGTTAAGTAGTTTATATATAGTAATAATAAAAAGGGGAGAGATTCTTGTGTCTTGTTTAGGAAATATTATTTGGTTTATTTTTGGTGGATTTTTTAATGCTTTAGGATGGTTTATTTTAGGTTGTTTTTGGTCTATTACAATAATTGGAATACCAATAGGAAAACAATGCTTTAAAATGGCAAGTTTGCAATTAGCACCTTTTGGGAAGAAAGTAGTTACTACTAATGATAGTGGTGTAAGTTTAATAGCTAATATTCTATGGATAATATTTGGTGGCTTTGAACTTTGTATAGCTAATTTAATAAGTGCATTATTCTTATGCATAACAATTGTAGGAATACCTTTTGCTGCACAATCTTTAAAATTGGCAAAACTATCATTAATGCCATTTGGTAAGGAAATAGTGTAAATTATATTTGAATTTTTCTAAGAAATTCTTTTAAGATTCCTCTTTTAATAGTAGTATTATTTGTTGAAATAAGTATAAATTAATAATCTTAGATTAAAAGATAAAATACTTTTCAGAAGGAGATAATAATATATGACTAAATTTAAGAAGAATCTTGGAGAAGGCTCAGTAGTCAGGTTACTAGTAAGTTTAGCTTTTCCAGCAATTATAGCTCAACTTGTTAATGTTTTGTATAACATAGTTGATAGAATATTTATTGGAAGAATGGCTAGTGGAGATATTGCAATGGCAGGAGTAGGGGTAGCTTTTCCCATAATAATGATAATTTCTGCTTTTTCAGCTCTTATTGGTATGGGTGGAGCACCTCTAGCTGCAATAAAAATGGGGGAAAAAGATAATGAAGGTGCAGAAAAAATTATAAGTAATAGTTTTTCTACATTAGTTATTATAGGAATAATTTGTACAATTGTATTTTTCCTTTTTAAAGAAAAGTTATTATTGGCTTTTGGTGCTAGTGAAGCAACCATTAAATACGCAGTTGATTATTTAAGTATATATTTAATTGGAACAATCTTTGTTCAAATTGCTCTTGGTATGAATTCTTTTATTAATACTCAAGGCTTTGCTAAAATTGGAATGATGACTGTTGTTATAGGTGCTGTTATAAATATAATTTTAGATCCTATTTTAATTTTTAATTTTAATTTAGGAGTAAAGGGGGCAGCACTTGCAACTATATTTTCTCAATTAGTATCAGCAGTTTGGGTATTAGTTTTCCTCTTTGGAAGAAATAGTATATTAAAGATAAGAAAAGAGTACTTACTTCCAAGGTTAAAGGTTTTATTACCCATAATGGCTTTAGGTATATCTCCTTTTATTATGCAAGCTACAGAAAGCCTAGTATTAATAAGCCTTAATAATAAGCTTCAAATGTATGGAGGAGATTTAGCGGTAGGTGCAATGACTATTATGAGTAGCATTATGCAAATTGTAACTTTACCTCTTTTAGGTTTATCACAAGGAGCACAACCTATAATAAGTTTTAATTTTGGTGCAAGAAAAATAGAAAGAGTTAAAAAGACATTTAAATTATTATTATCTAGCTGTTTAGTTTACACATTTTCAATGTGGAGTGCTTTAATGATATTTCCAAGATTCTTTGTTGGAATATTTAATAATAAACCTGAACTTGTGGAAATAACAGCTTGGAGTATTAGAATATTCTTTGGAGGAATAATAATTTTTGGAGCACAAATAGCATGTCAACAAACCTTTCTTGCTTTAGGCCAAGCAAAGATATCACTAATTATGGCTTTACTTAGAAAGATAGTTTTATTAGTGCCTTTAATATTTATATTGCCATCCTTTGTTAGTGAAGGTAATAAGCTGACAGCTGTACTAGCAGCAGAACCTATTTCTGATATTATAGCGGCTTTAACAACAATAACTGTATTTACAGTATTTTATAAAAAAACCTTTAATAAAGTAGAAGCATAAATTTAAAAGTAATGGTTAGGGGGTAGAACTTTGAGTAGTGATGAAAATAGAATTATTTTCAATGAAATAAAGAGTTATGAAGATGCTTATTATTATAACTCTGATCCAAGCAATAGAATTAAATCTAATAAAATAGAAAAGAAAATAGAAAAGAAGAAATCTAATATTTCCGAAAAAGTTTTAGAAGTTATTGGAGTAATTCTTGAAGATGGGTTAGAAATTTTATTTTCTTTCTTAGACTAGAAGAGGCTGCTTAGGCAGCCCCTTTTATAGCTTTGTATGAATTCTTTGTAAGTAAAAAGAAATTAATAATGTTAATGCATAATCATAAACTAAAAAAACAATCTCCGCCAGTATTACAAAAATCCCTATGGGAAGTTTAGTAATTTCAACTGGTATAAAAGCTTTAAATACAAAGAATGATAAAACTAATATTATATTAAAAAATATTAGCTTTATAAAAATCTCTAGTGGTAGCTTGTTTATCTTTTCTATATAAAACTTTATTATTCCGTAAATTCCAAAAAATAGTATGTATAATATTATAATATTTAATGGAAGTATAAATAAGCCTATAATAGATGAAGCTACATAAACCAAAATAGCACTTTTCATTGAGCCTCTAATTAATGCAATTGGAACTAAAAGAGAGGCTAAAGTAAGTATACTTATTGTACTTATGGGTAATAACAGATTTAAGTATAAAATAACTATTGTTAACCCAGTTAAAATTCCACTTAAAGTAATTTCTTTAGCTTTCATAGATTAAACACCACCTATTTTCTATTAACAGCATCCTATAAGGTCTCCACCCATACATTCACATAGTGAGTCTAAACACCAAAGATTAATACAACAATCACAGGCGTCAGATGAAGATCTACCAGTAGTTCTATAGTAGTTTCCACTATATGCTGAAGTTCTTTGATGTAGTGAATTTAATGTTTGCCTATATTCAAAGTTATTTGAATCCATATTAACAGCAGTTTGAATATGGTTTAGACCAGCATCAAACCAACCTTTGTTAGTTAATATTACACCATATAAGAAATTCCATTCAGCATTTCTAGTTTGAATATTGTTTAATCTTCTTTCTGCTTCAAGAAAGTTTCTAGATTGAATTAATCTTCTGATTTCTGAAAAAGCATATGCATCATTAGAATTACTATTTGCATTACTTGAATTATTGTAAGAACTATTATAAGAGCTATTGTAAGAATTATCATAAGCTCCGTTAGAATTCTTAGTTAGCATATCGTAAGCAGCATTAATTTCTCTTACCTTTGCCTCTGCTAATTCTTTTAAAGGATTATCACCATATTGATCAGGATGATATTGCTTAATTAAATTTCTATATGCTTTTTTTATTTCCTCTTGACTTGCACCAGGTTTTAATCCAAGAACTTCATATGGGTTCATTATTTGTCACTCCTTTTATCTTCGCTAGTAGTATTTAAAACTCCTAAGTATTTATCCATCATTCCTAGTTCTAAAATGTTTTTTAGTATATCTTTATTCCTCTTTAAAGGTAACCTTTCTAAGATATCCTTACAGTTATAACTACAATTAAGTATAGTAAACTCAATTCTATCTTTAATTAAAGGTAATAGTTCTTGGAAAGATGAATTATTATTGTTATATAAAAAATTTATAGGATTAAATTTTTTATCTTTCATATCTTTTTTTAAATCATCAAAAGCATCAATTAAATATATCCATTTACCTAGTGTATAACCTAGGCTATACAAATAATTTCTTAATTCTTCACTATCATTAATTAATTCATTAGGATAAGACTTAAGAATATTGCCTACTATATCACTAAAGGGATGGCATATTTCATCTATTGAAGAAAAGTTTTTATTATTTTCAAGTTCTCTTAATTCTTTAAGATTATTTCTAATAATAATATTTATATCATCTATAGACTTATTTATTTTCTTTTGATAAGGATAAAGAATTTTTTCTAGAACTTTACTTTTTATATCATTATCATCTTCTATATCATCTTTAATTTTATGATAATATAGTGTCAAATTCATTGCAGCTGAATATTGAAGAGCATCATTGTTCATAACAACAGGCTTTTTTTCTATTGGATGAACAATACAACGTTTAAGTTCAAAGTCAGGTTCTTTTATGGATAATGAATCTAAAAGTACAGCTAAAAATGTCATATCATAGTTTAAAACCATTCTGGGTAGATTTCCGGCTCCTTTTTTTATATGAAGGCATAAGCCACAATAGTAACTTCTGAACCTTGTAAAATCCTTTACTTTAAGCTCTGCCTTTAGAGGAGTTACGTATCCAAACAATAAAAACACTCCTTAAATAATATTTTAGATTAATTATACAAAAATAAAACATTTTAAACAATGATTTAAGAAAAAATAAAGAAATGGCAAAGGATATATGGATTATAATGGATTGACAAACAAAATATGTAAAGGTATATTTTGTTTATATAAACAAAAAGGGGTAAATGAAATGGTTAAATTAGCAAAGATAATTTCAACAATAATATTAATTATATTAATAGGCTTTATTGGGAAATATATTTATGAAAATAAATATATAAAAATTCAAAATGGATATAGCAATGAAAATTTAAAGAATGATGAGAATAATAATAAGAAGAGTGAAGAAATAACTGATGAAAAGGAGAATATAAAAGAAAAAGAAAAAGAAAAGGAAAATTATATAAACATAGATAAAAGTTTAGTAAGAATTCCAATACTTATGTATCATTCAATTTCTGATTCTGATCCAAATAATAGCTTACTAGTTCCAGTAAAACAATTTGAAGAAGAAGTTAAATGGTTAAAGGAAAATGGATTTACACCTATGTTATTAGATGATGTAGTAAAGGCTTATGAAAGTGGAGATGTTCCTAAAAAGCCAGTTGCTATAACTTTTGATGATGGATATGCAGATAATTATTCAGAGGCTTATAGAATACTTAAGGAAAATAATATGAAGGGAACTTTCTTTATAATAACCAATAATACAGATATAGACAGCTATTACATGAATTCTTCTATGCTTAAAGAAATGAACCATAATGGTATGGGAATAGAGAATCATACTTCAAGACACATTGAATTCAGCAATATATGTAGAGAAGATAAAATTGCAATTATTGAAGAAGGCAGAAAAGCATTAAAAGAAAAAGTTGGAGTAGATAGTAATTTTATATGCTATCCTGTAGGTAAATATGATGAAGAAACTATAGAAGTTGAAAAGGAATTGGGAATTAAAGCAGCAGTAACAACTGAATATGGAATATCAAGTATTAGTGATGGCTTGCATTCATTAAAAAGAATAAGAATATTTCCAATGAATATAGATTCCTTTAAAGAAACATTTATAGAATTTATGTAAGTAGAGAAAAAATAGAATATACTTTATTTTTTAGAGTATACACGAATGTTTATAAATTTAAAAATGTGTTTTCAGAAAAAAATAATTGAAACAACGAACGATATGCTGTATAATCATTTTGAAGATTCGAAATTTAATAATAAGATATACACTTAGGAGGATTTTAAATGAAGAAGAAAGCACTAGCAATATCTTTATCAGCTTTAATGGCAACAGGTTTAATAGGTTGTGGAAGTAATTCAGGATCATCAGAAGGACAACTTAAAGTTGGTATGGTAACAGATGCAGGAACAATAGACGATAAATCTTTTAACCAAGGAACTTGGGAAGGAATATTAAAAGCTAAAGATGAGCTTGGGATTGATAATAATTATTTAAAACCAGCAGGAACTACAGAAGCGGATTATATGAAGGAAATTGGAAATCTTTACGATACTGGATACAAATTTATAGTAGCTCCTGGATTTAAGTTTGAAACTGCATTATTTAATGCTCAAGATAAATATTCAGATGCTAAATTTGTAATTATCGATGGTTCTCCTAATAATGGAAAATCAGGAGATGAGAGAGTAGAAAAAGTAGGAGATAATACAGTTGCAGTTTTCTTTGCAGAACAAGAAGCAGGATTTATGGCAGGTGTAGCAGCTTCTCTTGAATTAAAAGAAGGAAGCTTAGGATTTATTGGTGGAATGGAAATACCTTCAGTTCAAAAATTCAATTGGGGATTCCAACAAGGTGTTAATTATGCTAACGAAAATTTAGGAACTAAAATGGTTCTAAAAGCAGAAAACGTAGTTTACCAAGGTACATTTGATAATGTGGCTGCAGGTCAACAATTAGCAGCTACTATGTTTGATAGTGGAGTTAATGCAATATTTACAGCAGCTGGTGGCGTAGGTGTAGGTGCTATTAATGAAGCAAAAGCTAGAGCGGCAGCAGGTCAAAAAGCTTGGATAATTGGTGTTGATACTGACCAATATGAAGATGGTAAATATGATGGAGATAATTCAATAATTTTAACTTCTGCAATGAAGAAAATTGATATAGCAACTTATGATATAATTAAAGACGAGTTAGATGGAAACTTCCCAGGAGGAAAAACTTTAGTATTTGATATAAAAAATGATGGAGTAGGTCTTCCAAAAGAAAATCCAAATCTAAGTGCTGAAACTACTGCAAAGGTAGATGAAGTTTACAACAAAGTTAAAAATGGTGAAATTTCAATTTTAGCTGAACAAGGTAACTTAATTAAATAGTACAATAATTAATTGTGTTAACGGAGCTGTTATAAACGGCTCCAAATTTTAATGATTAGTTATTTTTTTATTTGATATAATTATCTATGTTAAATAATTTCAAAAACTCCGAAAGGAGTTTTTTCTTTGGATTTAAGTTTAATATATAAATGGAGGTGATTAATATTTTAGGTACAATAGTAAATAGTTTAGTAATAGTTATAGGTGCTTTTATAGGATTGTTTTTAAAGGGAAGTATAAATGAAAAAATAAGCAATACCATAATGAATGGATTGGCTTTATGTGTTGTCTATATAGGTATATCTGGTGCTCTTAAAGGAGATAATACAATAGTAATGATAATATCTGTGGCATTAGGTGCATTTATTGGAGAAATTATAGATATAGATAATAAACTTGAAGCTTTAGGAAAAGCAATAGAAAAAAGATTTAATAAAAACAATGGGAATATATCTATAGCTGAAGGGTTTGTTACAGCTACACTTCTATTTTGTATAGGGGCAATGGCTATAGTAGGATCATTAGAAAGTGGGTTAAATAATAACCATAGTACACTTTATGCTAAATCTATTTTAGATGGAATAAGCTCAATTATATTTGCATCCACTTTAGGAATAGGAGTAGCTTTATCGGCAATAGTTGTATTTATATATCAAGGGAGCATTACTTTAGCAGCGAGTTTTTTAGCAGCATTTTTAAGTGATATTGCTATAAATAACATGACTGCAGTAGGAAGTTTATTAATAATTGGATTAGGTTTAAATGTGTTAGGAGTAACTAAAATTAAGGTATCCAATTTATTGCCTTCAATTATTATTGCTGTAATATTAAGTTTTATTAATATATAGAAAAAATAAATATGTATTAAAAGTGTTATATTTGTATTAATTAAAGGTTTTATTTATTGAAATTAAAAAGCATATATTGTATAATTCGAAAGACAAAATAATGATTTACTAAAGATTAGGAGGAATACAAATGAAGAAAAAAGCACTAGCATTAGTGTTATCTACTTTAATGATTACAGGTCTAGTAGGATGCGGGAATCAATCAAAAGCTACAGAATCACATCTAAAAGTAGGTATGGTTACCAATTCTGGAACAATAGACGACAAGTCTTTTAATCAAGGTACTTGGGAAGGTATTTTAAAGGCGAAGGATGAATTAGGAATAGAAAACAACTATTTAAGACCATCAGGAACTACAGAAGCTGATTATATGAAGGAAATAGGAAACCTTTATGATACAGGATATAAGTTTATAGTAGCACCGGGATTTAAATTTGAAACTGCAATATTTAATGCACAAGATAAATATTCAGATGCAAAATTCGTAATTATCGATGGCTCTCCTAATAATGGTAAGGATGGAGATGCAAGAGTAGAAAAAATTGGAGACAATAGCGTTTCAATTTACTTTGCAGAACAAGAAGCAGGATTTATTGTTGGTATTGCAGCAGCTGTTGAATTAAAAGAAGGAGAACTAGGCTTTATAGGAGGTATGGAAATACCTTCAGTTCAAAAGTTTAACTGGGGCTTCCAACAAGGTATTAAATATGCTAATGAAAATCTAGGAACTAAGATGAATATAAAAGTAGAAAATGTAGTTTATCAAGGTACATTTGAAGATGTAGCAGCTGGTCAACAATTAGCAGCTACTATGTATGATAATGGAGTTAAAGCAATATTTGTAGCAGCTGGTAATGTTGGTATAGGCGTAATAAATGAAGCTAAGACTAGAGTTGCAGCTGGAAAAGAAGCTTGGGTAATAGGTACAGATGTTGATCAATATGATGATGGCAAATACGATGGGGATAAATCAGTTGTATTAACTTCTGCAATGAAGAAATTAGATACAGCAGCTTTTGATATGATTAAATCAGAATTAGAAGGCACTTTCCCAGGTGGAGAAAGTTTAATATTTAATGCTAAAAATGATGGCGTAGGTCTTCCAGAGAATAATCCTAACTTAAGCAGTGAAACAATTACAAAAGTAAATGAAGTATATAATAAAATTAAAAATGGTGAAATTGATATTAAAGTTGAACAAGGTGACTTAATTAAATAATTAATAGTTTTACTGTTAAGATATTTTCATAAAAAGGCGGATGCACCGTCTTTTTCTTATATCAAGGAGTAATTACAATTATTTTACAAAATAGTAAAGTGTAACTATAACATATGAAAAAATTATAAAGTTGGGAGGATGCTCATGAGTTATGTAGTAGAAATGCTTAATATTCGTAAAGAATTTCCGGGCATTGTAGCTAATGATAATATTACATTGCAGCTTAAAAAAGGAGAAATCCATGCTCTTTT
>NZ_JABUTB010000077.1 GCF_021443865.1 Clostridium sp. | reverse complement strand
GAATTAAAAGGATTCTTAGCTGGTGCTTTAACTAAAGTATCTAAATCACTATTAAATAACTCTAACTTTGATTTATTAAACTTTGTTGTAAATGCGATGGCTGAAAGCATTGCTAAATTCATTGAAAAAGAATTAATCAAAGGAACAGAAGGAAAAATCACAGGATTAAGCACTATCCAACAAAAAGTAACAACTGCAAGTGCTTCTGCAATTACTGCTGATGAATTGATTGATGTTCAAGAAATGGTTCCTGACATTTTCCAATCAGGAGCAGTTTGGATAATGAATAAAGCTACAAGAACAGCTATTAGAAAATTAAAGAATTCTGATGGAGATTACTTATTAAATAAAGATGTATCAGCTAGATGGGGATATACTCTATTAGGAAAAGAAGTTTACTGCTCAGATTCTGTAGATGTAATTGGTTCAGGCAAGAATGTAGTTTACTACGGAGATATGTCAGGATTAGCAGTAAAATTATCTGAAGATATAAATATAGAAGTATTAAGAGAAAAATTTGCAATTCAACATGCTATTGGTGTAGTAGGATGGGTAGAATTAGATTCTAAAATCGAAAATGAACAAAAATTATCAGCATTAGTTGTTAAGTAGGTGATTAATTATGGTAGTTAAAGCATTAGTTAGTTTTGCTGGTGCTTTTTCTATGTATCCAGGACAAGAAAGAGAAATTGATGATGAACAAATTGCAAATGATCTTATTAATGCTGGTTATGTAGAAGAAGTTCAGGCAGGACAAAAGAAAAAAACTGAAGAGGTAAAAGCCGAAATCAAAAAGAAGAAGGTAAAAGCTAATGAAGATTAGCGAAGTTACTATAAAAGATTTAAAAGAATATGCTTATGTAGAACATAATGAAGATGATAAGTTGTTTGAAAGCATCTTATTATCTTCTATATCTTTTATAAGAAATTATACAGGCTTAACTGATTCTCAAATGGATGAAAAAGAAGATTTAACTATAGCTTTAAAAGTTATAGCGAATGAATTTTATGATAATAGAGCTTTTGAAATAAAAAGCAGTAATGCTAATAAGCTTATTACTAGCATTTTAAATATGTACTCTATGAATTTATTGTAAGTGTGGTGATAAATATGAGTATGTTTGCAATAAATCCAGGAGATTTAAGGCATAGAATAACAATACAACGACTACTTCATACTCAAAACCATTATGGAGAAGTAGTTGACGAATGGGAAGATGTTATAAGTGTTAGAGCAGCTATTTATCCTGTTAGTGGTCGTGATTTTTATGCAGCTGAAGCAGTAAATAGTGAAACAACACATAGAATTAACATTAGATATGTTGAAGGTATTACTTCAAGTATGAGAGTTAAATTTGGAGAAAGATATTTTGAAATAATTTCTCCACCTATTAACTTTCAAGAAAAAAAAGTACTATTACAATTAATGTGTAAGGAGATTGCATATGAGGATTGAAATAGATGGTATGAAAGAATTACAGAAGTCTATTAAAAAATTAGGTCAAGTTCCACAAAAATATGTAACTCCAAGTGCTAAAAAAGGTATGACTATAGCACTTAAAAGTGCAAAAGAAAATGCTCCATATCTAACAGGAGAATTAGAAAGTGGAATGAAGCTTATAGGTGAAAAGTCAAAAAGTAAAGGTAAAAAAATCTACCAAGTTGTTTTTGATAGACAAAAAAATGATATTTTTCAAAAGAAAAATAAAGAAGGTAAAGTAATAGCATACTATCCAGCTTCACAAGAATTTGGATGGACAGCAAATGGTAAATATACTCCTGGATTTCATTTTTTAAAACGTTCTTTGGAAGAAAATGTTGGAGCAATTTCTAATAAAATAGTAAATGAAATGAGTAAAAAAATAGATAAGGCGTTAAAGGCAAGATGATTGAAAAAGCTTTAAGACAAGAATTAAATAAAATTAATGAAATACAAAATAAAATTTATCCTTTAAATGCTCCTGAAGGGATAAAGCCACCATATATAGTATATGTGTCTCAATTTAACAGAATAAAAACATTAAATGAGCTTAAAAATGAAAAAGAGTGTGTATGCATTATAAATATATTATGTAGTACTTATAATGAGATGAAAAACATTACTAAAAAAGTTGAAAATAAAGTAATAGAATTTTTATTTAATAAAATAGGTGATGAACACTTATATATTTGTGATTTAAATATAAATGATGTTACTGAAACATATGAAGAACAAG
Source organism: Clostridium sp. (assembly GCF_021443865.1). Classification (GTDB taxonomy): domain Bacteria; phylum Bacillota; class Clostridia; order Clostridiales; family Clostridiaceae; genus Clostridium. Next base: position 8,090 of record NZ_JABUTB010000077.1, on the reverse strand, counting down.
TAAAGTTACATAGAGGAATTATTAGTGTAACTTTTTATTATAAGGAGGGATAAAAAATGGCTACTAGAAGTATAGGAACAGTTTTAAAGATGGGTAAAAATGAAGCTATAGTTAAAATTGGAGGACTAACTGAAATAGGTGGTTTAGAATTATCAGCTGACACTATAGATACTACTACTTTAGATTCAGATGGTGGATATAGAAAATTCATAGGTGGATTTAAAGATGCAGGTGAAGTAAGCTTAACTGGATTTTTAGAAATAAGCAATGATCCTACAAAAAACGGACAAAAGAAAATGTATGATGCTTTTGAATCAGGAGCAACAGAAGATTTTACAATAGAATTCCCTGAAAGCTTACATGCAAAATGGACTTTTAAAGGTGTAGTAACTGGATTTACTACAGGAGTATCTTTAGAAGATTCTATTAGTTTTGGAGCAACTATTAAAGTATCAGGTGCTCCAAAGTTAGAATTAACAGCAGCAAATATTTAAAATAGGAGTAAGTATGTTTGTACCAATAGAATTAGATAAAACAAGAAATTTTAGATATGGAATGAAAGCAATAGCTTACATTGAAGATAAATTAAATATAAGTATTTCAAAAATAGATTTAACTGATTTAACAATGAAAGATACAGCAATAATCATATGTGCTGGATTAATTCATGAAGATAAAGAATTAACTCCTGACAAAGTGATGGATTTGATTGATGATAAAGACAATTTATTTGATGTAATTAAAGCTATGGAAAAAGCACTTACTGCATCATTTAATGGAAATGAGAAAGTAATTGAAGAAAAAAACTAGAAGAGGCAAGTAGTCAAGAGTTTTCTATAAATGAAAGCTTAAAGGCTGCTTGCCTTTGTGGTTTATCTCCACTTGAATTTTGGGAGTTAACTCCATACGAATTTTCTTTAATAGTTAATGCTTATTCAAAAAGAAAAGAGCAAGAAGCAGAAGAAAAATTAACTCTAGCTTACATACAAGCAAGATGGACAATTCAATTTTTAGGTAAAAGGCCTCCTAAATTATCTGATTATATAAATAAACCTAAAAAAGAAATGACTGATAAAGAAATGTTGAATAAGATAAAAGTTTTAAATAGTATGTTGGGAGGTGAAACAAATGGCAGTTAAAAACCTTGTTGTAAGAGGTGGAGCTGACTTTAGTGGGATGCAAAAAGGGCTAAATAATGCCCAAAAAAGTCTTAATAATTTTCAAAAGAATGTTAAAAGTATAATGGGTAAAGTTGCAGCAGTATTTGCAACTATAAAAATAGGTGGTGCAATTAAAGAAGGCGTTAAAGATGCAATGTCTATTGAGTCATCAATGGAAAATATCAATAGAACAATGCAACAAAGTGCAAAAATATTTGGTGATTGGGTTAAAAGTCAATCTAAAGCATATGGAATTAGCCTTCAAGAAGGATATAAGTATGGCTCCACTTATAGCAACTTAATATCTAGCTTTGAAAGAAACACTAAAAATGTAGCTGATAATACTACAGAACTTATGAAAGCTACAGCTGTAATTGCTTCTAAAACTGGTAGAACTTTTGAAGATACGGCTGAAAGAATCAGAAGTGGTATGTTAGGATCAACAGAAGCTATTGAAGATTTAGGGGTATACACTCAAGTTAGTATGTTAGAGAGTACAAAAGCTTTTAAAGAAATGGCTAACGGAAAGTCATGGCAACAATTAGACTTCCAAACTCAACAACAAATAAGATTAATGGCTATACTTGAACAAACTTATGCTAGATATGGAGATACATTAGCTGATACAACTCAAACTAGACATAATCAATTCATAGCAAGTTTAAAAAATGTTCAATTAGCTTTAGGTCAGGCTTTTTTGCCAATTTATAATGCTATCTTACCAGCTTTAACAGCATTAATGAATGGATTAAGTAAAGTCTTAAATATTATAGCACAATTTACAACAGCAATCTTTGGTAAGCCTAAACAAACTCAACAACAATCAAATGCTATAACTAATCAAGCAAGTTCTGTTGCTGATTTAGGTGATAGTTTAGAGGATGCAGGTAAAAAGGCTAAAAAAGCTAAAAATTTACTAGCTGGATTTGATGAATTAAATATATTAAGCCAAAATACAGATGATAGTGATACTGGTAGCAGTAGTGGTATAGGGGATATTGATACTTCATTACTTGATTTAGATAAAGGTGGTTTTTTAGATTCAGTAGTTGAAGTTAATGAAAAAATACAAGAATTTGTAGATAAGATGAAAGGGTATTTTAAAAATCTTAAAAATTTCATTATAGAGCATAAAGATGCAATTATTTCAGCTTTAGCTGGTATAGCAACTGCTTTTGCATCTTATTTTATTTTAACAAATTGGTCATCAATAGTTGGAGCAATAAGTGCAGCATTTGGTGCTTTAGGTGGTGCTTTAGCTGCAGTAAATTGGCCTATGGTTGCTGTTGCAGCTGCTATTGGATTAGTGGTCGGTTCTATTGTATATCTATGGCGTACAAATGAAGATTTTAGAAATTCAGTAATAGATATTTGGAATCAAATAAAAAACTTTATTAGCACTGTTACACAAGACATAGGTAATATTCTAACAAATTTATGGAGTAAATACGGTCAATCACTTATAAATGGGTTAGTAGGATTTTTAAAATCTATTCAAACTTTAATTTTAAATTGTTGGGAAAGCATTGTTAAGCCAATTATAGAAAATGCTTTAAAAATGCTTACATGGTTATGGAACGATCACCTAAAAGGTTTAGTTGAAGCATTAGGTGAGTTCATTATGAAATTAGCTACAGGAGTTTTAGAAATTTGGAATAAGTTTATATCTCCAATTGTAAACTTTTTAGTTCAAACTTTAGGTCCAGTTTTTGTTGCAGTATTTAGTGCAATTGTTGATAAAGTTGGAACAACAATTGCAGTTATAGCTGATATTATGAAGTCTTTACTAATAGTATTAGGTGGAGTTATAGATTTTGTAGTAGGAGTGTTTACATTAAATTGGTCTAAAGCATGGCAAGGAGTAGTAAATATTTTTGCTGGAATTTTTGAAGGAATTGTTGGAGTTGTAAAATGGCCACTGAACAAAATTATTGATTTAGTTAATAAGGCTATTAGAGGTATAAATGGTATGGTTAAAACCATAAATAAAATACCAGGTGTTGATATAACAGCTGTGCCTGAAATTCCAAAACTTGCAAAAGGTGGAGTTATTAATAATCCAACATTAGCTATGATAGGTGAAGCAGGAAAAGAAGCAGTAATGCCTTTAGAAAATAATACAGGATGGATTAATGAATTAGCTTCAAAAATTGCATCAGCTCAAGGAGCTGGAAATAACAATTCTTCTTTTAATGGAGATTTAGTATTAGAAATAGATGGTTCAGTAATTGGTAAAGTTGCTTTGAATCAACTAAAAAAAATGCAAAGACAAGGTGGTATTACATTAATACCAGTTTAATAAAGGTGATAAAATGTTAAAAATTAATGGTAAAAAAGTAGCTACTCCTAAATATTACGAAGTAACCATAAATGATTTAGATGGAGAATCTAATAGAAATGCAAATGGAGAACTTGTAAGAGATAGGATAGGGGTAAAAAGAAAAATTAATTTGGAATGGCCATTATTATCTCAATCCGAAATATCTACACTACTTACATCTGTGAGTAGTGTATTTTTTAGTGTAACTTTTTATGATCCACAAGCTGGAGAAATTACAAAAACAATGTATGTTGGAGATAGAACTGCTCCAGCGAATAGAATTGTAAATGGTCAAGTTATGTGGAGTGGATTAAAGATGAATTTTATAGAAAAATAAGAAAGGAGTAAAAGATGTTTGATACTTCCTTAGCTTATAAAGAAGAAATTAATAAACCTTCTAGACAATTTAAGTGTAGAATTACGATTGGAAATGTTATTTTTGACAATGACAATTTAGTTAGTTCAAAATTTGAATTTTCACAGCCAACAGATGGATTTCAAATTGGAAACACTATTTCTCAAAGTTTAGATTTAACATTGTTAAACGAAGGTTATCGTATATCTACGAAAAGTAAAATTAAATTTGAAATAGGTTTATTATTAGATAACAATGAAATTGAATATGTTTTAATGGGCATATATAACATAGATGAAATAGAAAAAACAGACCATGTTATAAAAATAACAGCTTTTGATAATATGGTTAAATTTGAGACTCCATTCAATCCTAATTTAAGCAATAATCCAACATTAGAGCAGTTAGTAAAAGAACTTGCTGATAAAAGTGGTGTTGAATTTGAAGGAGATCTTCCTGCTTACGAAACTAAAAAACCTAATGGATTTACTTGTAGAGAAGTACTTTCATATGTTGCTTCACTTTGTGGAGGTAATGCTTTTATTACTAGAAATGGTAAATTCACTATTAAAACATTAAATGAAGTGGATAAAACAATTAATAGTAATAATTATTTTACTTACACTACTGAAGAAGATGAATATAAGATTGGGAAAATTACCTGTCAAATTGATGATGAGAAAGAAATATCTAAAGGGAAAATTGAAGATGATTCATTTGAATTAGAATTTCAAAATCCTTGGATTACTGAAAAAATAATAACAGATATTTATAATAAATTAAAAGAAAGTTCATATTTGGGATATTCTTTAAAATTTCAAGGAGATTTATCTTTAGATCCATACGACATAATTACAATAAAAGATAAAAATAATGTAATTCGAAAAGTTCCAATACTATCTCAAACATTGAATTTCAATGGTGGATTAACAGCAGAGATTGGTGCAAAAGGCCAAACTAAAAATAAAAATACTTTTCAAACAAATGGTACAACTGAAAATAAAATAAATAGGTTTACAGCTGGTCAAACAGGACTTAAAGAAAAAATGTACTATTATAGTAATGGTTCGGTTGTAAAAGTTGGTGAAAGGTATCAATCAATCTGTTTTATAAACTATGGGGTTGATACCAGAACCAATTTAATGCTTTATGTAAATGTTTTTTTAGAATGTGAAGAAGCAGGAAAAGCAACAATAAAAATAATAATTGATAACTACACTCATGATTTTTCACCTTCTATTGACTTAGAACCAGGTAGTCGAGGATTCACATTTACTTACCCTTTAATATCTGTTCCTGAAGGTGTAAATCACTCGTTAGAATTACATTTAAGTATGGGTAAAGGTAGTGCAGAAATAAAAAAAGAATTTATCCAAGTCATGTTGAAAGGTCAAGGAATTAGTGGAGGATTAAGTGGAGAAAGACCACATGCTGAAATTACAGAAATTGTTGATTTTGATGTAATTAAAGATACTGACATTATAAGAAATAGTGACATTATCATTAAACATATAGCTCCTAATATAATACCTGATTGTGATAGTGTAATGTTTAATGTAATTACTGATATAGATAAAAATATTGCACTTGAACCAACGATAGATATTTTAATTAGTTCCACAGGATATAATAGGACAATGGCAAATGTTGCTTTATCATATAATACTGAAACTTTAGAAATTAATAATGGAGTTATGAAATTTAAAGATTTTGGTGAAGAAATTCCACAAGGTGAATTCGTAGAAATGAATGAGTTTGCAAATTTAAAACCACAACATATTAATTATGTTAAATCTATGAATATAACTGCAACTGCTGGAGAAACTGATTTCTTGAGGTTTATAATTAATGATGGGGAAAGATGGTACACAATTAATGAAGAAGGTCAATGGATTGACATATTGAAAGATAACGTTGCTATTATTGAATATGGTATTGATTTAGAAACACTTAATGGTTTAAGTGAAGAAAAATTACAAGAACTTACTCAAGACAAGGATGGAATTAAACTAGCCTGGTATATGAAGAAAACAAAATTAGATAGTAATTTATCTGTTTCTAAAATTGAAATGGAATTTGACACTAATTTATAAAGGAGGTTTTATGATTGAGAGAAGTCGTGAAATGGAATAAAGATCACTTAAACGGTGAGTTAATAGAAAAGAAATGTTTTAAACCCGACGACGGATTAAAAGGTACTGCCAAAATAGAAATATTTGATGAAAACGGAAATTTAAAAAATGAAACTTACACAGAAAATATAATTCCAAATATAATAGATGAATCTGAACTATATAGAGCAATGTTTAGAACTATTGTAAATGGTAGTGGTTCGTTTAACGATGGGAAATCTCAACCTTCGTCTTTTAGAAATATAATATTATCTTCTAATGATAGAGAGGAAGATGAAAATAACTATAAAGGTGATGTTGGTCAAATAATAGGTTGGTGTCCAAAAAGTAATACAAATGCTGGAAGTGATACTACTAGAGGGGTTTATAATCCAAATGAATCCTATACAGAATGGAAGGATGGATATTATCATCAACATCTTGTATATGATTTTTCAACATCACAAGGAAATGGTACTATAAATTCAATCTGGTGGAGTAAAGGTGTTTACAATTCGAACGATAATGGTGGCGTAAAAATGCCTTTATTTTGTTTAAGTTGGACCTTACCAATTGGTGGAGGTAGATCAAGACATTTTTCTAATAATCAATTCATATATACAGGGGTAAATAATAAGTATTATAAGTATGATAATAGCGATAAAACTTATAAAAGAATAATCGATGGAGATATGTATGTTCAAGGTGCAACAACATTAAAATTAAGTAAAACTTTAGATGATACTTTTACTAATTTTATAGAAATACCTTTATCACTAAATGAATTACCTAATAGTAACAATAAATATGTAAAAATATCAAATTATGATTATTCTGTAGGTACTAAAGATAATTTCAAATGTTCTTTTGACTTGGAAGTAAGAGATAAGCATGATGCTATTTTAGATTCAGTAAATATAAACCTAAGAAATATAGATAATATAGTTGTAACTATGTCTAGGGGTGCGAATTCAAGTAATAAGAATTTTAAACTTGATAGAATATTTAGAGTTGAAGAAAATGGAGATGTTTACATGGCCTTTTCTTGCTATTCGGGTTCTAATGATACTGGTAGTAGTTATGCTATATTCCCTAAGTACGATTCAACTAATGATAAAATCCTAGATAGTTCTTACACTGAAAGAAGTTATAATGGCTACTTATTAGGTGTATATAATATATATGCTAAAAGATGGACAATAGAGCCAAGGTTTAATAGTTTACAAAGTGTAAGGTTTGTTGGATGTAATGCATTAAAAGATGTTTTAGGTAAAATCACAATAGGTAAAGATGATTTCTATTATAGAAATAATTCGGGTAATCCTATAATATACACTACACTTCATAAAGAAAGAGAATATTATTTTAATTTAACATCACCTTACATTGGAGATATAAGTTCAAAAAATAGTTCAACTGGTGGTTGGTTAACTGCACACATATATAATACAAATTATCTTCTTACAACTAGACCTGAAAGTACAGGATATAATTTTGATGACGAGTTTAAAATTATACCTGGTTATTCGGCTCATACCAAACTACCTACTAGTGTCGTGAAAACTGCTAGTGACACTATGAAAATTCAATATGATTATTATATTCAAGTGCCAAAAGTAGCTACTGACAATGACGATTATCTAACTTATAAAGACTAGAATTTTAAATCTAGTCTTTATTTTTATTTTTAAATGAAAGGAATGAAATGCATGGCTAAAGATATAAATGAATTACCTACTCCTAATCAATCAAGAAAAGAAAGCTATTTAGGTTCTTTAATAGGTCAAGAAGGTGCTATTTTACCTGAAGAACCACAATCACGAATAGAACAATATTTAGATTACATTGCTAAAAATGGAGTTGTTGGTGGAGGATCAGGAGAAGGATTAACTCCAGCACAACAAACACAATTAAATAAAATTCCTGGTATGGAAACAGCAATAAATGAAAATAGAACTGCAATTTCAAATAAAGCTAATAAAATTGATCTTGATATAACTAATGCGAAAATGGAAGATATGTTGCAGTCAATTGAAAACTTAGAAACCAAAATTGAAGATTTAAGTGGTGGAAATTTTAACGGTGAAGGTAAAGAATATGGAGTTAGATTTTACAAAAATTCTTCAAATTCTGCTGGTGAAAGA
>NZ_JABUTB010000076.1:12196-20611 GCF_021443865.1 Clostridium sp. | reverse complement strand
AAATAAATAAATAAATAAATAAATAAATGAATGAAGAGTCTGATTTTTTCAGACTCTTTATTTAAAATGAAAAAATATTTCAAATAAAATGAAAAAAATATTCCATAAAGTGTTGATTTACTATTTTTTGGATGATAGAATTATATTAAAGAAAATAAAAAATAGAAAGGAAGTCTAGTATGAATTTGATTAATATGTTGAAGAAAGAAGAGATATCTCTAATAGTAAGTCTTCCAGAGAATAATGTAGGATTTGCTGAAGCAACATTATCAGCAGGAGCAGATATATTAAAGATTCACATTAATGTGGAACATAGAGCAAGCAAAACAAAATTTGGCTCTCTAGAAGAAGAACTAAGTAATATTAAAGAGATAGTTTCACTTTGTAAAAAGTATGATAGACCTATAGGAATTGTTGCAGGAGGACATGATAAAATACCAATGTCAGAAATTGATGGAATAATTAAAGAAGGTTTTAATTTTATTTCGTTATATGACAAACATATGAATCCATTAGTATTTAATAAAGATATCAATAAGATGGTAGCTATAGATAATGAATATAAATTAGAATATGTAAAAGCTTATGATGAATTACCTATAGATGTATTAGAGTGTTCTATTATGGATCCATCTACTTACGGAAATGAATTAACAGTAAGAGAGTTATTGCAGTATAAATCAATTAGAAAGGCTACTTCAAAACCTATAGTAGTACCAACTCAAAGGAGCATAACACCTGAACAGAGTATAGTATTACAACAAATTGGTATGAATGGGATAATGATTGGAGCAATAGTAACTGGTAAAACAAAAGAATCAATTTATGAAGCTACATTAAAATATAGAAAAGCTATAGATGATTTTAATAAAAAAGAGGATTAAATATGAATAATAAGGTTTTATATATACCACTAGATGACAGACCAGTAAATTTAGATTTAGTTATTCAATTAGCTAATCTTAGTGGATTGGAAATAAAAATACCTAAAATTGAAGACTTAGGCTTTTTTTTAAAGGAAGGAAATGTAGAGTCAATAGTAAACTGGTTAAATTGTGAAGATGGAGATGCATTAATAATATCCCTAGATATGTTTTTATATGGAGGATTAATAGCTTCTAGAACTGATAAAAAGTCTGCTGAAGATGCAATGAAAATACTAAATTATTTAAGAGAATATAAGAAGAATAATAATAAAGTAAAGATATATGCCTTTTCAAATATTATGAGATTATCTATATCTGTATCAAGTGATGAAAGCCAAGTATGGTGGGATAAAATAAATAAATATAATGAATTAAGATATAAGGTAGAATCATTAAATGAAATTGAATTAAAGAGAGACTTAGAACAATTAGAATTAGAAATACCAAAAGAAGTATTAAGTACTTATTTAAAGACTAGAGATAGAAATCATAAAATTAACATGGAAGCTATAGAACTTTTAAAAGATAAAATAATTGATTTTCTAATACTATCGCAAGAAGATTGCTCTAAATATGGACTTCATTTAATAGAGCATGAAAGGATACATGAAAAGATAAATAATTATAAGTTAAAAGATAAAGTATATGTTTATCCAGGAGCCGATGAAATTGGACAAATCCTTCTTAGTAGGTATGTAAACGATATAGAAAATTACAAGCCTAAAGTTTATATAGATTTTGATAATAAAAGTTTAGAAAATGTTATTCCCAAATTTGAAGATAGGCCTTTGAATGTAAATATAATTGAACATTTAAAGAGTACTAATGCAATAATAATAGACGACTATAATGAATGTGATTATATACTAGCTGTGACAACGCCAAATATTCCATATATAGATATGGCAGAAGGTAAAATAGAAAGATACAATAAAAACACTACTATTGATAAATTTGTTGAAAGAATAAAAAAATATGTTAAGGTAGGGAAAAATGTAGGAATTGTTGATTTATCTTTTGCAAATGGTGGAGATAAGTATCTTATTAGAAGATTAAAAGAAGAAAATCTATTACTTAAGGTACTGGCTTATGGAGCTTGGAATACTGCAGGAAATTCAATGGGTACTACAATTTCACATGGAAATATAATTTCAACTTTAATATCAAAAGGGATAATTGATTTTAATAATTCTTTACAAAGTCTAAAATTTTTAATAGAGAGATATTCTGATGATTATATGTATCAGAGTCATATTAGAAATGAAGTAAATAATGAAGTGTTAAAAGAAGGTTTAAGTATTTTTAATATAGGAAAAAGGGTAGATAGAATAGATAAATTTGTTGAAGAAAAACTAAGGATAATGATTAATGATTATTTTTATAAAAATGAAGTTAATTATTTAGAAGTTAAGGGGTTTATAGAAGAATTTACTGTAAAGGCAATATTGCCTTGGAATAGAACATTTGAAGTTAAATGTGAAGTGAGTGTGAATTTAAAAAAGGAGAGATGATATGATAATCAAAGGAAATAAAAGTTGTGATATTTTAATTATAGGCGGAGGACCATCTGGTATTATTGCAGCAAAGGCAGCAGTTTCAGAGGGCAATAAAGTAATTCTAATAGAAAGAGGGGGGTATTTAGGTGGATGTGCAACAAAAGCATTAGTAATACCTCTTATGACTTTTCATGCTGGGAAAAAGCAAATTGTAATGGGATATGCAAATGAACTTATTGAAAGAATTAAAAAAAATGGAGGAACAATAGGACATATTGAGGATCCTCTTGGAGTAGCATCTACTGTTACACCTGTAGAAACAGAGGTTTATAAATATGTAGCACAAGAATATTTGTTAGAAGCTGGAGTAGAGATTTTATATCATACTGAAGCTTTAGATGTAGAAGTTAATGAAAAAGATATAAAAACTATTACAGTAAAGACTAGATCAGGATTATATAAAATAAGTTCCAAATATTATGTTGACGCTACTGGTGATGGAGAAATAGCTTACCTTTCTGGAAATGAAATGAAGATAGGAAGGGAAAAGGATGGTAAATGTCAACCTATGACAATGATGTTTAAAGTAAGTAATGTTAATATAGATGAACTAATTAATTATGTTGAAAGTAATAGAGATGAATTTATATTAGGAGAAGATGTGAAAAGTCTTTATGATACTAAAAGAATTGCAATTTCAGGATTCTTTTCAAAAATAAAAGAGGCAACAGAAAATGGTGATTTTACAATAAATAGAGATAGAGTTCTGTTTTTTGAATTAAACAGAAGAGGCGAAGTTGCTATAAATATGAGTAGAGTTATAAATAAAATATCTGTTAGAGATTTTGATTTGTCTGAGGCAACCATAGAGGGCAGAAGACAGGTAATAGAAATATATAATTTTTTGAAAAAATATATACCAGGATTTAAAGATTCAATTTTAGTTCAATCTGGTGATGAAATAGGTGTTAGAGAATCTAGAAGGTTATTTGGAGAATATCAATTAACAGAAGAAGATATTTTTTCTAGAAGGATATTTGAAGATACAATAGCCCTTGGAAGTTGGCCAATAGATATCCATGATCCAGATGGTAAGGAATTAGATTTAAAAGAAATGAAAATGGGTGATTACTATGGAATACCATATAGAGCATTATTACCTAAGGAAATTAACAATTTAATAGTTACAGGAAGAGCAATAAGTACAACTCATGAGGCTTTTGCATCTATGAGAGTTTCTCCAATTTGCATGGCTTTGGGACAAGCTGCTGGGACTGCAGCAAGAATTTGCTTTGAAAAGAATAAAATCTTTAGAGAATTAAGCTATCTTGAACTTAGAGAAGAGCTACTAAAGAATAATCAAGTTGTCGAATAAGACAACTTGATGACACTATTTATGATAAATATCAATGCAAGGAGGTTGGTACATGAATTAGAAAATAAAGTTATATAAAATAATAAAAATTCCGAAAATTTTATCGAATGTAAAAGTGCAATTATAAAAATATTAAAAAAGGGGAATGAAAAAATGGGAGAAGTTTTAAATATTCAAGTTATTCTTATATTATTAGTTTTTGCTGGAATAACAGCACTTATGATATCTAAAAAGTTACCAACACTTTTAGCGTTACCACTACTAGGAATTGTAATAGCTATAATAGCAGGAGTTCCATTTATGACACCAAAAGAAGAAGGTGGTCAAACTTTGATGGCTCATGTAATTGGAGGAGGTTCAGTTAGACTTGCTAGTACAATGATGGCTGCAATATTTGGGGCAATGTTTGCAAAGGTTATTCAAAAACAGGGTGTATCAAATACTATAATTAGAAAAGCAGCAGAACTTGCAGGAGATAAACCTCTGACAATTGCATTTGTTTTAACAGCTGCATGTGCAGTAGTATTTTCAGCATTAGGTGGAGCTGGAGCAGTTATAATGGTAGCAACAATAGTAATCCCACTTATGCTATCAGCAGGGATAAAGCCAACAGTTGCAGCTGGTTCATTCCTAATGGGATTAGGTCTTGGAGGATTATTTAATGTTGCTAACTACCAATTTTATGTTGATGCAATAGGAATGGATATGGAACTAGTAAAATCAACATCTTTAGTTTTAGGAATAATATCTATTGTTGTGACTGCAGCTTATATATTAATTAATGTAAGAAGTAAAAGTGTAAGAAGTACTTGGGCAATGCCAAATAGTAATTTTGAAACAAAGACATATGAAGATGTAAATATATTTGCTTTATTATCACCATTAGTACCTATATTATTAGTATTTTTCTTTAAATTTAGTGCTGAACTTTCATTATTAATTTCAGTAGTATATACAATTTTAGTAACTAAACCATCACAAATAGTGCAAATTATAACAAGTTCTCTAATTGAAGGAATACAAGATGTAGCAGGGGTTATAGGATTAATGATAGGAATAGGTATATTATTAAATGGAGTATCAGCCACTTCTACAGTACAATTAATGCAACCACTTATAGGTTCTGTATTACCTACATCTCCAGTTCCATATATAATAATATTTACTATAGCATCTCCACTTGCATTATATAGAGGGCCACTTAATTTATATGGGTTGGGTTCTGGTATAGCAAATGTTATGTTAGCAGCAGGAACACTAAGCCCAGCAGCTATTGGAATGGCATTAAGATCTACAGGAGTAGTTCAAGGAATATCAGATCCAACTAATACTCACAATGTAATTGTTGCAGACTTTGCTAAAGTAGATGTTAATTCAGTATTAAAATCTACACTACCATATACAGTTTTAATCACTTGTTTATCATTAATATATACAGCTGTAATGATATTTTAAAAATATATAGACAAAGGTGTTTTACAAAATAAAAGGTGCGTATTAAACGCACCTTTGATAATGATTTACATTAGGAGGGGAAGAAAATGAGTAAGGTGAGAATTGGAATAGATGTTGGAGGAACATTTACAGATGCTGTTGTTATAGATAATAATAGTTTTGAAGTAATAGGAAAAGCTAAAATACCTACAACTCATCATGAAAAAGAAGGAGTTGCAAAAGGTGTTATAGAAGTTATAAAAAAGGTACTAGAAGAAAATAATATTTCTCCGAATGATGTAGTGTTTATAGCACATGGAACTACCCAAGCAACCAATGCCTTGTTAGAGGGAGATGTTGCAAGGGTTGGAATAATTGGAATGGGTAAGGGAATAGAAGGTGAAAGGGCAAAAAATGAAACAAAAGTAGAAAATATTGAGCTGTCTCCAGGGAAATATCTATATACAAAGCATAGGTATATAGATTCAGGAAATTTATCTGAAAAAGAAATTATAGATTCAATAGCTGAACTTAGGGAAGAAGGAGCAGAAGTTATTGTAGCATCAGAAAGCTATTCTGTAGATAACCCAGAGAATGAAAAGCTTATAATAGAAGAAGCATTTAATAGTGGAATGTATGCAACAGGAGGATATGAAATATCACAATTATATGGACTAAGAGCAAGAACTAGGACCTCAGTAGTAAATGGTGCATTAATTCCTAAAATGATGGAAACAGCAAATATGACAGAAGCATCAGTAAAAAATGCTAATATCAAAAAGCCTCTTATGATAATGAGATGTGATGGTGGTGTTATGACTATTGATGAGGTTAGAAAAAGACCAATATTAACAATGTTGTCTGGATTAGCTGCCGGAGTTGCAGGGGCTTTAATGTATGAAAAGGTTTCTGATGGAATATTTTTTGAAGTTGGAGGAACATCTACTGATATTTCTGTAATCAAAGATGGAAAAGTAATGATAAGGAATTCTCAAGTTGGAGGGCATAAACTTTATTTAAAATCTCTAGATGTCAGGACCCTAGGAGTTGCTGGTGGAAGCATGATTATTATAGAAAACAATAAAATTGTAGATGTTGGACCTAGAAGTGCACATATAGCAGATAAGGAATATGAAATATTTGCTGATACAGAGGAAATATCTAATCCAGAGTTAATTTATATATCTCCTAGACCAGAGGATAAAAGCAATTATGTAGCAATTAAATGTGATAATGGGAAAAGTTTTGCATTAACTTTAGCAGGAGCAGCTAATATATTAGGATATGTAGATAATAATGATTATGCTAGAGGTAATATAGAGGCTGGACTAAAAGCATGGGAAGTAATTTCAAAAGAAGTTAATATGTCTGTAGAAGAAGCTGCAAAAACAGTTATGGATATAGCTATAAATAAAGTGAAAAAAATAGTAGATGAATTAATTACAGAGTATAAACTAAATAAATCCATAATAAAACTTGTTGGTGGAGGGGGTTCTGCTTCAATAGTAACGCCATATCTATCAGAAGTTATGAATGTAAAATATAAAATTGCTAATAATGCGCCGTATATTTCTACTATAGGAGTAGCATTAGCATTAGTTAGAGAACAGATAGAAAGAAGTGTTATAAATCCTACGGAACAGGATATTAAAAAGATAAGAATGGATATTTTTGAAGCTGTTGTAAAATCGGGAGCAAATCCTGACACTGTTGAAATAACAGTAGACGTAGATGCTAAAAAGAATATTCTAAGAGCTTCAGCCACAGGAGCAACAGAGCTTAGAACTAAGGAATTAGGAGCTGATAAAAAGTCAAAGAATGAACTTGTAAAAATAGTTAGTGACTCAACAGGAGTTACTAAGGATAATATTGAAATAGTTGGACAAACAGGAAGATGGATAATATTTAAGTGTATCGAGACTACAAAAAAACTTTTTGGATTTATATCTAGTAAAAAAGAAAAAATTAGAATTCTTGATGAAGATGGAGTAATTAGATTACAAAAAGATAAAGGAAAAGTTCTATTTTGTACAAAGAAGGAACTTTACAAAAATTATAATAATTTTATAGATGAAAATACATTATTTACAGATGCAGGTGCACAACTTCCAAAGATATATATGATTTTTAAGCAAAAGCTTATAGATTTATCTGGAGTTATTAATAAGGATCAGTTATTAACATTAACTAATCTTGAAATTGATATACTAGATGATGATACAATGATTGGGATAATAGCTACTCAAGAGAATTAGAGGTGATTATATGAAAAACTTATATTTTTTAAAGGATGAAAACTTATCTTTATTAGAACTTATGGAAGATTCTCTATTTTATAAGATACCAAGGGAAAAAGTTAAATATTATATAGATGAATCAATTAAAATAGGAAAAAATGTAGCAAAGGAATATAACTGCAAAGATATAGAATCGCTTTTAAAGGAGAATGGAGTAGTAGTATTACTCAAGGAAAGTTGTGGTACTAAGAATATAGATATTAGAGGAGAAATAATTTTTGATAAAGAAGAAAAACAGATAATTATTTATAAAAATTCTATAGAGCAGATCATAGAAACTTTAAAGAAACATGGATTAATCATAACTAAAAAGCAAGTATATAATATTCATTTAGCACATGAATTCTATCATTTTTTAGAATATAGCAATAATGAAGCTACTAATTATAAGCTTGATAAAATAGAAATAATTTTAGGAGGATTTATTAAAAGAAAATATACCATACTAAAAACTAGAGAAATTGCAGCTCATGCATTTTGTAAAGAAATATTGAATTTAAAATTTCATCCTAAATTGCTAGACTATATATATTTAGTAGAAAATCAGAAAATTAATATAGTGGAATTAAAAAAACGCATTAAAGAATTAGAAGAAAATTATATAGATAATATTGCATAAGATATTTCTGATTATACTTGTATTTTTATATTGTTATATAATTATAGGAAGCTAAAATTAATAGCTTCCTATAATTATATTTAGGCAATTTATGCTGTATATAAAAATGATTTAAATACTTCTATAATTTTATAAATATCATCCTTTGTAATCCAATAATGAGTAACGAATCTCATAAGTCCATTTTCTACATCATTGACTTTTATATTATTTTCTAGAAAATACTTAACTAAGTTTTTAGTATTTATATTTTTATCTTTAAAACTAA
>NZ_JABUTB010000076.1:0-10324 GCF_021443865.1 Clostridium sp. | reverse complement strand
ATATAATTAAAAATAGCTGGAAGAGAGCGTCGTAAAAGTTCTCTTCACAAAAAAATGATGAATGTTTGAGAGTTTTATATTTATATGTTATTATAAAAAAAGAATTGTAATAAAATAAGAGAAAGGATAGATGATAATATGAAAACTAATTATCATACACATAATTATAGATGTAATCATGCAGATGGCACAATTGAAGACTATATTGAAGAAGCAATAAGAGAAGGATATGATGAAATAGGAATATCTGACCATCTACCACATCCAGGAAAGAATATTGATAATGAAAATAGAATGAACTATGAAGATTTACCAAGATATTTTAAGGAAATAGATGATGCAAAGGAAAAGTACAAAGAAAAAATATCTATAAAAAAAGCAATAGAATGTGAATACTTTGAAGATTATCATTGGTTATATAATGATTTTAGAGAAAAGTTTAAAGTAGATTATTTATTACTAGGAGTGCACTTTTTCCCTTATAAAGGAGAATGGACATATGTAGGGGGTATAAAGCTAACTCCAGAAATATTAGAAATTTATACTGATTATGTTATTAAGTCAATGGAAAGTGGATTTTTTGATTGCTTAGCTCATCCAGATTTATTTGGAGTTAGATATAGAGATTGGGATGAATTTGCAATTAAAGCATCAAGAAGAATTTTAGAAGCTGCTGAAAGACTGAATTTTCCAATAGAAATAAACATAAATGGATTCAAAAGAGGGAAAGTTAAATATAACTTAGGAGAAAGATATTTCTATCCTATAGAAGAATTTTGGAAATTATCTAAAGAGTATAATGTAAAAAGAATTTTAGGAGTAGATGCACATTATCCAGAAGATTTAAGAAATAGATATATGGGAGAAGATTTTGCTGAAAAATTAAATTTAGATGTAATAGATAAATTGTAAAGTGTAACTTATGTTACCGCAAATCTATAATTCTTATGTTAGACTATCTTTAGAAAATAAATAATTGGAGGAAAGATATGAGCTTATTTTTAGGAAAAATTCATTATTGGTTATTTAATAAGATAGTTTGGTTTGAAGACCTTGAAGAGGAAATAATTAACTTAGCTAGAAAAGAAGGATTAGATGTAGATACTTTATCTATTGAAATAAATAATAAATATGGTGAGAAATTACCTAAGCTTCCTTTAGAAGAAATGATAGATACTTCAAATATACATGGATGGCTTCAAGAGAGAATCCATTCTGCAGAATATAGACTTGCGACTTGGACTGTAAATATATTAAAAAAAGAAGGCGCAAAAGAAAAGCTGGAAGATTTATATATAAAGCAAGGATTAAAAGCAGCTAATGAGGTTATAGAATCAGGAAAGCCAGTAAATGATGCTTTTGATATCTTTAATGCTATTAATGATTATATTTTAGATGGAATGCCATGTGATAGAGTAAATGAAATTATATCACAAGATGCAGATAAATTAATTTGGAAAAGAAGACTATGTGTTCATAAGGAACTTTGGGATACTGTAGGTGGAGATGTTAATGTATTTTATAATTTAAGAGACTTATGGATAAAATCATTTGTTAATAAGATTAATAGTAATTATAAATATTGTTTCCTGAGAAATAATGAATTTTCTATAGAAAGAGTATAGGTGAAATATGGATGCAATAAAATTAATGATGGAAGAGCATGAAAATATTAAAGTTATGCTAAAGATAGTAAGAAAAGCATCTTACTCTGTATTAGAAGGAAAAGAAGTTAATTATGAAGATTTCAATAAAATGATTTACTTTATAAGAAATTATGCAGATTCTCATCATCATAAAAAAGAAGAGATAATGTTATTTAATAGGATGGTAGATGAAATAGGAGAAACTGCTGAGAAAGTTGTTAAACATGGAATGTTAGTTGAACATGATTTAGGAAGACTATATATAGCAAGTTTAAGTGAAGCATTAGAAAGCTTAAAAAAAGGAAATGAAGAAGCAAAACTTGATGTAATAGCAAATGCAGTATCTTATACTAATCTTTTAGAAAGACACATTCATAAGGAGGACAATATAATTTACAAATTTGCTCAAAGAGAATTAAAAGAAGATACTTTTAAAGTAATTAATAGTGAATGTAGCGAATTTGAAGATGAATTTTTAAAAGTAAAAGATGAGAATTTATCTATTTTAGAAGAATTAAAAAATAAATATTGCATATAACAACTAATACATTTTAAAATAAATATTGGATCTAAAATAAGTTTAAGGATAGGTGGAAAAGTATGATTACTAAGGACATGACTATAGGGGAAGTTGTAAGAATTAAGGAAAATGCAGCAGAGATATTAATGAGCTTTGGAATGGGATGTATAGGTTGCCCATCAGCACAAGCTGAAAGTGTTGAAGATGCAGCAAAAGTTCATGGATTAAATTTAGAAGCTTTATTAGAAGCTTTAAATAAGTAATATTACTAAAACTGTGTCAAACATTATATGTTTGGCACAGTTTTTTTGTAAAAAAATATATAAAAAACTTTAGTATTAGACAATTAAATATCACATCTTTTATATTGCGTCATAATATGTACTATAATTACAAAAATCAATATATAGTATTGTAGTTTTTAGGAAAGGAGAATATATGTCCATTAACTTTAAGAAATTCGTACCACGACCTGGACTAGTAAATAAGCAAGGACGTTTACCAGATCCATCAGAGTTAGTTTGTGTAGAAGTTCCAAAGGTTTTTGACCAATGCTTAATAAAGAGATGCTTAGTTTATGCTGAAGGACCAGACACTTTAACAACTGATGAAGAATTAAGAAGTAATCCTTTAGTAAATCCTAAAAGATATTTATTAAGTAGGGACTTTAGAGTAAGACTACTATCAGTTGATAAAATTCCACTTAAAGGGGATCCAAATTTTAAAAAGATCGTTCTTAATTATGTAATTAGTTTTTATTCAGATTATATTGATGATAGTGGAGTAACTCAATCTGAATTCTACGAAATTAATAGAACAGACATTATAGGTAGATTCTATTGTCCAGATTCTATAGCACAAATTTCAGCAAGTAGTGATGAAGATTGCACTTGTGAAGAGTCTAATATAATTAAGCTTGAAATGGTAGCTGAGGCATTAGATGGACAAATAGTAGAAGATGAAGCTGGTGACGAGGTTTTAGATATAACCTTAGGTTATTTCATAGTAGTAAAAGCCCAATTATTAGTTCAACTCTTAATACCAGCTTATGATTACTGCCCTGTACCAAGAGAAGCTTGTGAAGAAGAACCAGAAGAAGACCCATGTGAAAGATTTGATAGAGCACCAGTTCCTAGGTTCTATCCAGATCAAAACTTAGAACCATTATTCCAAGAATATGACGATGAAGAAAGATAATTAATAGTAAAATACAAATATAATTATCTTAGAAAATTAAGAAATAAAAAACTATAAATACTAAATTGCAAATATTTTTATTATATAAAAGGGAGGATTCAATTTATGAATTCAATGTCAAGAGGTTATTATGAATCTTGTGGAAAAGAAAAAAGAAGAGAAGAAGAAAAATGCCCAACAATAATCAAATGTGGATGTCCTAGTTCAACTACAATCCCAGCAGCTACTGCAGCTGGAACTATGTTTACACTTGCATCACTTACTTTAGATACTTCATGTATATGTGACCCTAGTATTAAAATAGATTTCGCAAGTAATCCTGTTCTTACAGGATTTGTTGGAACTTTAAATTTAAGAGTGTTTAAACAATGCAGAAATCAATTTGCCCCAGTTCCTGTTGGACCTACATGGACAATATCATCTGGAGCTGCTGTAACTGACGCTAGAACTTTCTCATTCTTTATTTGTGATTCAGATTCTTGCGATAGAGATTGCTGCACTTATACAGTAGTAGCAACAGTTGTTGGCGCAGCTACTGCTGGAACTATAGCTATTAATAATTCTACACTTGGAGCTATTGCAACATGTAGAGAAAGCTGTAAAGAGTGTAGAAGAGGTTAAGATAGATAAGAATATTATAAAGTTATAATATTAAATCTATAATATAACCGTAGATTTTTCCCAAGATGGACAAAACATCTTGGGATTTTTAAATAGTAAATTATAATAATTTATTATGTAATAGGGAGGATTCAATTTATGAATTCAATGTCAAGGGTTTATAACGAATGTTGTGAGGAAAAAAGAAGAGTAGAAGAAGAAAATTGTCCAATAATTATAAAATGTGGTTGTCCTAGTTCAGTACCAATTAGTACAACAACTGACAGGCCTACTATAACTACAATAGCTGCAGTTACAGTAGATAAATCTTGCTTATGTGATTCAGTAACGAAATTAGATTTTGCTACAAACATTTCTACAGTAAATGAAGGCTTTATGGGAACATTGAGTTTTAGAATATTTAGGCAATGTAATAATCAATCTATTCCAGTTGCTGTTGGTTCTACATGGAGTAGGGTTATTATGGCTGCAGGTTCAATGATGGTATCTTTCTTTATTTGTTATCTTGATTCATGTGAAAATGATTGTTGCACTTATACAGTAGTTCTAACAGCAACTGCAACAAATGCTGGTGTAGTTACTGTTAGTAATGCATCATTAGCAGCAACTGTTACTTGCAATAATAGTTGTAATAAATGCGTAAAATAGTATAATGAAAAATTATACAAAATTAATAAATCCTGAGATGGAATATCCACCTCAGGATTTATTTGTTAAGCAAATAAGTTTTATATTTAGAACTAAAAATAACTAAATTTAATATAATGTAATAGAGTATTAGTATAAGGTGATAATATGATTTATTTAGATAATGCAGCTACCTCTTTTCCAAAACCATCTAAGGTATACGAAGAAGTTATGAATTGCATGAAAAATTATTGTGCAAATCCAGGAAGAGGCTCTCATAATATGGCAATTAAATCTGCACTAAAAGTGATGGAAACAAGAGAGTTAATATCTGAAATTTTTAATATAAAAAGTCCTTTTAATATAGTTTTTACAAGTAATGCTACTGAAGCTTTAAATATAGCAATTAAGGGAGTATTAAATAAGGGAGATCATGTAATTAGTACATCTATTGAACATAATTCTGTTCTAAGACCATTAAATACTATGGTTAAAAATGGAGTAGAAGTAACAATAATATCCTCTGACAAAGCAGGTTTTATTAATCCTTTAGATATAAAAGATGAAATAAAATTAAATACTAAAGCAATAATTGTAAATCACGCATCTAATGTTTTAGGAAGTATACAAGATATTAATAGCATAGGTAAAATTGCTAAAAAGTATGGACTAATTTTTATAGTAGATGCATCTCAAAGTGCTGGGGCTATTAGCATAGATGTGGAAAGAGATAATATAGACTTATTAGCCTTTCCAGGTCATAAGGGATTATTTGGGCCTCAGGGAATAGGTGGATTATATATAAAGGAAGGGATTAAAGTTAAATCCTTTAAAGAAGGAGGAACAGGAAGTAATTCAAATTCTATGGAGCAACCAAATGAATTACCAGATAGATATGAAAGTGGAACTTTAAATACACCAGGTATAGCAGGATTATGTGAAGGATTAAAATTTATAAAGAAGATAGGCATAGAAAATATTTATAAAGAAGAAATGGAATTAATGAGTCAGCTTATTACAGAGTTAAAAAAATTAGATTTTATAAAGATATATGGAGATATATCTTTAAAAAATAGATTGCCAGTACTTTCAATTAATATGGATGGTATTGATGCCTCTATTGTAGGTGAAGAATTAAATGATTCTGAAATTGCTGTAAGAACAGGTTATCATTGTGCAGCACTAATTCATAAAGTAATTGGAACAGAATATAGAGGGACAGTTAGAATTAGCCCAGGATGTTTTAATACACCAAAGGATATAGATGAATTTGTAAAGGCTATAATAAAAATCTACAAGTTAAAATGAGAAAGTAATTAGGTACATATATGTTTATATATGTAATAAAAACATTAGGATGTGAAGTGATGGAGGAAAAAATTAATTCAATAAATAATAAGCTTTTAAATATGCCTAGTGATTATGATAGATATATTATTATTGAAAATCAACTAAAGAAAGAAAATAGATCTGAGGATTTAGAAAATATAATAAATTTATTAAGTCCTCCAAAGGATATAAGGAATATTTGTACTAGCTATAAAGGGAAAGGAGTAAATGTTGCAATAGTTGGTGCTGGTGAGGCAGGTCTTGCTGCAGCCTATGAATTAAAAAAGATAGGATGTAATATTACGATTTTTGAAGCAAGTAAAAGGATAGGGGGAAGAGTTTATACTTATTCCTTTGATAGATTAAATAAGCATTATGGAGATTTTGGAGAAATGAGTATCCCTATATCTCATTATACAACTTGGCACTATATTAATTTATTTAATTTACAAACTTATCCTTGCATTAATAAAAATCAATATTATTATTTAAGAAATAGTTTTTCATGTAATACAGAAAATCAAATAAAAAAGAATGTTTTACCAAAGTATTCTTTAACAATGGCAGATAAAATAAAATTAAAAAATAGAGAACATCTAGATTTATATAATAAATATTTGATGAAGTTATCAACAGAAGAAAGAAAAGAGCTAATAGAAATAAGAAAGAATTATTCAGATAATATAGTTGATTTAGATAAATTAACCTTAAAAAAAGCCTTTGAATTAGAAGGCTTTAGTGATGATGCTATAAATATGATAGGATATCTTAATGGAATTAATGAATGGTATAATTATAGTTTAATTGAATTTTTACAAAAACAATATACCTTAGACTTTAATAATAATTATAGCATTATAGGTGGAATGATAAAATTGCCACAAGCATTATATAGTGCAATAACAGAATCTGATTTGAAATCCTATTCTAATATAAGTAAAGAAGAGTTAGGAATAGTTAATGTTAAATTAGGTTCTTCTGTTGAAGAAATATTTAATAATAATGATAAAATTGCATTAAGATATAAAGATTCAGACAATAAATTAGAAGCAACTGAAGATTTCGATTTTTTATTAATTACAGTACCATTTAATAGTATAAAGAGGATGAATATTAATTCAATTCTTAGTAATGACAAATTAAGAGCAATTGATGAAATAAGCCTAAAAAATTCACAGAAAATATATTTGTATTTAAAGGAAAGATTCTGGGAAAAAGGAAGAATAAACAAAAGGCTATTAGGTGGAAAGACTATAACGGACTTACCTATTTATTCAATTGAATATCCAATAGATAATGAAAATATAGTTTTTGATGAGAATAATAAAGCTTTATTAGATATAAAAAGAAAACAAAATAAACCAGGAGTATTACTTGCAAGTAGCAGTATGGGAGATAAAGCAGATGAAATTTCTTACTTAACTGATGATTTAAAAATAAATGATACTATAGGCTATATAGAAAAAATTCATAACTTACCAAAGGGGTATTTAGATAGTATTTTATTAGATTATAAATCATTAGTTTGGTCTGATGTACAATATATCTGGGGATTTTCTACAATATATAAACCAGAAGAGAAGACATTACATTCTTATTCAAGTATAAATCCTGAGGCTAATAGAAGAATTTTCTTTGCTGGAGATAGTTCATGTAATAAACATGGAACTCAACAAGGAGAATTACAAAGTGGAGCTATAGCTGCAAATTATATAGCTGAAGAAATATTAAAAATGAACAATTAAGTAAATAAAAATGGAGCTGTCGCAACAGCTCCTAAATTAAAACTTAGAATTATTTAAGTACTTTTCTAAAAGTATAAAATTTATTAGACTAATCACTACCTAATAAGCAGAAATAAAATTTAAAATATTAATCTAATGGTTCTTCTTCACAAACTTCATTGTCAGGGAATAATGGATCTAAATGTTGATCTGGATAGAACTTAGGAACTGGTGCTCTATCAAATAATTCACATGGATCTTCTTCTGGTTCATTTTCACAAGCTTCTCTTGGAACTGGGCAATAATCATAAGCTGGTATTAAAAGTTGTACTAATAACTCACATTTAACTACAATATAATAACCTAAAGTTATATCTAAGAATTCATCACAATGTTCATCTGTAACTATTTCACCATATAGTGCTTCAGCTACCATTTCAAGTTTAATTAAATTATTATCACAAATTTCATCTCCAAGAGTAGTTGTAGCTTGAGATATTGAATCTGGACAATAGAATCTTCCTATAGTATCAGTTCTGTTAATTTCATAATATTCACTTTTAGTTCTTCCATCGCAATCAAGATAATCTGCATAAAAAGAAATAGTATAGTTTAATATTATTTTTTTGTAGCCATGTTGTTTTTTTAGTGGAATTTTATCAACGTTGTTTAAAGTAAGCTTAAAGTCTCTGCTAGAAATGTATCTCTTTGGCGCTTCAAGTGGGTCACTTCTTAATTCACAATCAGTAGTGTT
Organism: Clostridium sp.; assembly: GCF_021443865.1. Taxonomy (GTDB): domain Bacteria; phylum Bacillota; class Clostridia; order Clostridiales; family Clostridiaceae; genus Clostridium. The sequence goes on along the minus strand of NZ_JABUTB010000076.1, from coordinate 1,906 downwards.
TGTATCTGGACCATCACAATATACAAGGCACCTTTTAATTAAGCATTGATCAAATACCTTAGGTACTTCTATACATACTAATTCAGCAGGATCAGGTAAGCGACCTTGTTTGTTTACTAGTCCTGGACGAGGCATAAATTTTTTAAAGTTAATGGACATATAGACTCTCCTTTATAAAATACTAAATTATTATTTAACTACTCACAATATATGATATGAAAGAGTAATGAAGTGGTGATATTAAAAATTGTTTATTAGAAAAGTTTTTTATAATTAAAAATTGCATAATGTAAAATAAATAAAAATATACTTTTATAGATGGTTTATGTATATGTTTTTTCAGATAGATTATTTGTATATAAAGGAGAGGTGAACATGAGAGGTTTATATCCATGGCTATATGTTGACTACAAAGATAATTTATGGAGATTTTCAGTAAATGACAATAAAGAGTTAAACTATAGAATTATGTATACAGAAGGCAAATGGACAAAAGAAAACTTAATAGACAGTAGGGTAACTGGCTTTGGATTATTTATAGACGATAGTGAAGGAATACATTTAGTATATGCAAATACTAAAGGTGAATTAAGATATTGTACTATGAAGGATAAAAAATGGGTTGGAAAGGTTTTAGATAAAATAGAAGATCCTAACTATAGTATTGAAAGTATTAAAATGAAAATTATTGGAACCAATATGCATATCTTTTACTCATTAGCTAGTGAAGATGGTAGTGATCATGGAATTCTTATGCATTGTATATGGGATGGGCATAAGAGTAGTACCAATAAGTTACAAGATATAATTTTAAAATCAAACTTAAAAGAATATTATTTAATTAATGTAAGTGCTAGTAATGAAATTTATTTATTTTACTTATCTGATGAAGGGGATGAATTATCCTTAAACTATTCTATTTATCAAAATAGACAGTGGTTACCTTCTAACAGACTTTATGGAATTCAAGGAGAAGAAGTTTATTTTGATGTAGATTTAGATAGAAAAAATATCCATGTTTTAAATAGATCTAAGGAAAATTCTTATTACTTCTTAGATCATGTAATAATTGATTCTACAGGAAGATCTAAATACTTTAGAGTATATGAAGGTAAAGATAATATTAGTGAACCTTTGGTTATTAATATTTGGAATAAAACATATTCTTTTTGGATTGAAAACAATGAAATTTATTATTCCATTTTTAGTGGAGATAAGTGGTCAGAAGAAAAGAAATATACTAGAGATAATAATATAAAAATAGAAAGATGTAATGCTTATATAAGCGAAGTTAAAGAAGGAAGTATAAAAGGTAAAAGCATTTATGCTACAACTGGATTAGATATATATTTATATGATCCTAAAGATTTAATAATAAGTGAAGGAAATGAATCTAGTAATACAATAAAGAATGTTAGCAGAGATAATTATAATAATGAAGATATAGAAAAAGTTAAATCGGAACTATACAAGGTACGGGAAGAAAATAAGCAGCTAGAAGACAAGTTATATCATTTAAATATATTGTTGCAAAAAAATCAGCAGGGAATAGAAAAGTATAGTCAGCAATTAGCTAGAGCTTTAGAACAAAAAAGAAAGGCAGAAGAAAATAGTAATATTTTCTTAGAGTTACAAAAGAAAATTCAAGGGGAAAATGAAAATTTAAATGAAGAAATATATTCTTTGAATACCAGAATAGATTCCTTAATTCAGGAAGTAAATTCAGTCACTATAGAAAGAGAACAATTAAAAGACATGATTGATTTATACCTGAATGAAATTGAATTCTTAAAAAATGAAATAAAAAATATTAATTTAGATTTATCAAAGAAAGAAGTTACCATGGAGGAATACAATGGTCTAAAAGAAGTAAAGGATGAATTAAGTAATAAGATAGTCCTATTAC
>NZ_JABUTB010000075.1 GCF_021443865.1 Clostridium sp. | reverse complement strand
TGTGTAAAATTAGCACTTCAATTAAGGAAGGATAATAAAAAACCTTTATTAGTTGCATGTGATATATATAGACCTGAAGGAGATCCATTTGAAGGAGATCCTAGAAATATCTTAAAGAAAGTTTTAAAAGAAGCAGAGGATTTAGGATATTCAATGAATGTTGGACCTGAATGTGAATTCTTCTTACTAAATACTGATGAAAATGGAAAGCCTGTATTAAAGACACAAGATAACGCAGGATATTTCGACTTAAGCCCACTAGATGCTGGTGAAAATGTTAGAAGAGATATAGCTTTAGTGTTAGAAGATATGGGATTTGAAATTGAAGCTTCACACCACGAGGTTGCTGAAGGTCAAAATGAAATAGATTTTAAATATGAAGATGCATTAACTACTGCTGATAATATTATGACATTTAAATTAGTTGTTAAATCAATTGCTCAAAGACATGGTGTATATGCAACATTTATGCCAAAACCTTTCTTTGGTATAAATGGTTCTGGTATGCATGTTAATATGTCATTAAATAAGGATGGTAAAAATGCATTTGTCGATGAAAATGATAAATTAGGATTAAGTGCTACAGCTTATAGTTTCATAGCTGGATTGGTAAAGAATATAAAGGGAATCTCTGCTATAACAAATCCTCTTGTTAATTCATATAAGAGATTAGTTCCAGGATATGAGGCACCAGTATATATAGCATGGTCAGCAAAAAATAGAAGTCCTCTTATAAGAGTTCCAGCTTCAAGAGGAAATGGTACTAGAATTGAGCTAAGATGTCCAGATCCAAGTTCAAACCCATATTTAGTTTTAGCTTGTCTTTTAGCTGCTGGTCTTGATGGAATTAAAAATAACTTAGTTCCACCTGAAAGTGTAGAAAAAAATATCTTCAAAATGACTTTAGAAGAAAGAGACTTAGAAGGAATAGAAAGTCTTCCAGGCAGCTTAGAAGAAGCAATAAAATATATGGAAGAAAGCGAATTAGTAAAGAACACTTTAGGAGAACACACATTTAATAATTATATAAAAGCAAAGAAAGCCGAATGGGATGACTATAGAAGTAAAGTGCATGCTTGGGAAATTGAAAATTATTTAAATCAATATTAATTTTACTTGTAAGGGAGCAATTTAAATGACAATAGATGTAATAATTGCACTAAATAAAGAAGAAACTTCTCAAAAGATAAAAAGTATCCTAGTAGGAAACGGCTTTAATGTTATAGCAATGTGTAAATATGGTAATGAGCTTATACGTTCAATAAAGCAATTTTCTCCATCTATAGTCATTAGTGGTTATAAGTTCAATGATATGAATTTACTTGATATATATGATAGTACTGGAGATGATTGTAGCTTTCTTGCTATTGTAAATGAACCATATAAATCAATTATCCAAGAGGAAACTGATATAATCTGTATATCAAGTCCAATAAATACTATGTTGCTTGTAAATACCTTAGATATTATTTATCAAAGTGAGAGAAAAATTAATAAATTAAAGAAAAAAGTTAATAACTTGGAAGTGAAAATTAATGACAGGATAATTATTGAAAAAGCAAAAGGTATACTTATGGATCAAAAAGGAATAAGTGAACAAGAAGCTTATAGATTTATCCAAAAAAATAGTATGGATGTTGGATTAAAAATGGTTGAGTATGCAAAGGAAATTATATCATAATAAATTTTTAAATGTTTAATAGTATAAATAAAAATTAAAAAATAGGATTATTGGAGTAAAAAAAATAGTACTTCGATAATTCTATTTTATCAACTATATAATAAATTATTCTAACGAGGGGATGATATTTATGCATAAAGATATAGGTCTATATAGAAGTTCTTTTGAACATGATGCCTGTGGGATTGGAGCTATAGTTAATATTGATGGAATTAAAACCCACAAATCTATTGAGGATGCTCTAAATATATTAATTAATTTAGAACATAGAGGGGGTACTGGAGCAGATGGTAAAACTGGAGACGGATCAGGGATACTATTTCAAATACCTCATAGATTTTTTAAAGAAGAAGCGCAAAAACTTGGTGTAATCCTACCTAGTGAGGGAGATTATGCAGTGGGCATGTTCTTTTTACCAGTAGATTTAACAGAACAAGAAGCTTGTGTTAGTATATTTGAAAAATTATGCTACGAGGAGAATTTAAAGATATTAGCTTGGAGGTCTGTACCTGTAAATAAATCAGTACTAGGTGAATATGCAATATCATCTATGCCTTGTTTTAAACAGGTCATTATTGAAAAGCCTTCAGATATTAAGGATTATATAGAATTCGAAAGAAAGCTTTATATTATAAGAAGACGATTTGAAAAAGAATTAGTTACTGAAAAGGCATATATATCATCTTTGTCTTCTAAAACTATCGTATATAAGGGATTATTACTTGCAAGCCAGCTTAAAAACTTTTATATTGATTTATCAAATGCTAAAGTTCAATCAGCAATTACTATGGTACATTCAAGATATAGTACTAATACTGTTCCAAGCTGGAAAAGAGCACATCCTAATAGATATATAATTCATAATGGAGAAATCAATACCTTAAGAGGGAATATTAATAGTTTATTAGCAAGAGAGGGAAATCTATATAAAGAAGATATAGGTAAAAATTTAAGGAAAGCCCTACCTATTATAAATAGTGAAGGTTCTGATTCAGCTATATTAGATAATACTTTAGAGTTTTTAATTATGAATGGAAAAAGCATAGAAGAATCTATTATGATGTTGGTTCCAGAGCCATGGGAAAAGAATAATTTCATTTCTAAAGAAGAAAAAGCATTTTTTGAATATAACGCTACATTAATGGAACCATGGGATGGTCCAGCAGCTATTGTATTCTCTGATGGAAATGTTATGGGAGCAACTTTAGATAGAAATGGTTTAAGACCTGCTAGGTATTATATAACAAAGGATAATAATTTAGTATTATCATCCGAAGTAGGCGCTTTAGATATAAGAAATGAAGATATAGTATCAAAGGGTAGATTAACTCCTGGTAAGATATTATTAGTAGATACCTTAAATAAAAAGATACTAAGTAATGAAGAAGTTAAAAAGCAATATTATTCAAAGAGACCTTATTTAGATTGGGTTAATAATAACATAATCCCATTAGAAAATATAAAGGTAAATTTAATTAATAGTAATGACTTCTCTACTATAAATAGAGATAAGCTACTGCAGATTTATAACTACACATACGAGGATTTAAAAAATACTATTTTACCAATGTGTGAAAAGGGTGAGGAACCATTAACCTCTATGGGAGTAGATACTCCTCTAGCAGTATTATCAACAGAACCTCAACCACTTTTTAATTATTTTAAACAATTATTTGCTCAAGTAACAAATCCACCTATAGATGCAATTAGAGAGGAAATTATAACCTCTACAACTATGTATCTTGGTTCATCAGAAAACCTATTAGGTGAATTAGAAGGAAATAAGCCTAAAATTAAACTATCAACTCCAATTTTAACTAATGATGAGTTAAATAAAATAAGAAAATTTGATAATCCTAATTTTAAGGTAAAAACTATAAATTCTTCATATGGTAAAAAAGATGATGAGTATGATTTAGACTTAGCTTTAGATTTATTATGTAAGGAAGCTGAAAGTTCAATATTAGAAGGATATAACATTATAATTTTAAGCGATAAAAATGTTAATGATAAAATAATTCCAATACCATCTTTATTAGCTTTATCTGCTGTACATCATTATTTAATTAAGAAGGGGCTTAGAAGCAAGGCTGATTTAATTGTTGAAAGTGGAGAACCAAGAGAAGTTCATCATTTTGCTACTCTTATTGGATTTGGTGCTTCAGCTATAAATCCTTATTTAGTATATGAATCAGTTCATAAGCTACAAGAAGATAAACTTTTAATTGAAGATTACAATGTTGCTGTTAAGAAATATAACAAAGCTATATTAAAGGGATTAATTAAAATAATGTCTAAGATGGGTATATCAACTATCCAATCTTATAAGGGTGCTCAAATATTTGAAGCTGTAGGAATAAATGAACATGTAATTAATAAATACTTTACTAATACAGTAAGTAGAATAGAAGGAATATCATTAAAGGAAATACAAGATGAAATTCTTAGAAAGCATAGAAATGCATATAAAAAGAGTAATTCTAACTTTAAATTCACTTTTAATTCAAGTGGAAGAGATAAATTTAGAGCTGACCAGGAAGAGCATTTATACAACCCATTAACTATATATAAACTACAACAAGCAACAAGAACTGGAGATTATAATACCTTTAAGGAATATTCTCAGTTAATAGATAGTGAGGATTCATTTATTACATTAAGAAGCCTCTTAGATTTTAAATATTTAAGTGATCCTATTCCAATAGATGAAGTAGAAAGTATTGAATCAATAGTAAAGAGATTTAAAACAGGTGCTATGTCTTATGGCTCTATTTCTAAGGAAGCCCATGAAGCTTTAGCTATTGCAATGAATAGAATAGGTGGAAAATCTAATACTGGTGAAGGTGGAGAAGATAGAGATAGATTCATAATTGATGAAAATGGAGATTCAAGAAAATCTGCTATAAAGCAAATAGCTTCTGGAAGATTTGGAGTAACCTCTGAATATTTAGTTAGTGCTAGTGAAATACAAATAAAAATGGCTCAAGGAGCTAAGCCTGGTGAAGGTGGACAACTTCCTGCTAAAAAAGTCTATCCATGGATAGCAAAGACTAGAGGGGCTACTACTGCCGTAGGATTAATATCACCACCACCACATCATGATATATATTCAATAGAAGATTTAGCTCAATTAATATATGATTTAAAACAATCTAACGACCAAGCAGATATTTCTGTAAAATTAGTTGCTGAAGCAGGTGTTGGTACAGTAGCAACAGGTGTTGCTAAAGCAGGTGCAAATGTAATTTTAATATCTGGTCATGATGGTGGAACCGGTGCATCACCTAAAACTTCAATACAAAATGCTGGATTACCATGGGAGCTTGGAATTGCAGAAGCACATCAAACTCTTATTCTAAACAACTTAAGAGATAGAGTTAGATTAGAAGTAGACGGTAAATTAATGACTGGTAGAGATGTAGCTATTGCAGCTTTACTAGGAGCAGAAGAATTTGGATTTGCGACTGCACCATTAGTATCTTTAGGTTGTGTAATGATGAGAGTATGTAATTTAGATACATGCCCTGTAGGAATAGCTACACAAAATAAAGAGCTTAGAAAGAGATTTAAAGGTAAGCCAGAGTATGTAATAAACTTTATGTATTTTATAGCTGAAGAATTAAGAGAATATATGGCTAAACTTGGATTCAGGACTATTGATGAAATGGTTGGAAGATTCGATAGACTTAAAGAAAAAGAAAGTAAAAAGGGCTTTAAGAGAAGTAAGATTAATTTATCTTCATTATTAATTAAAGATGAAAGATTCTTTACTTCACAAAATAAATTTAATAAAAACTATAAAGAAGCTAAGGCCATAACATTAGATAGAAGTTTATTAATTCCTATAGTTGAAAAAAACTTTGACGGTAATAACTCAATAAAAATAGATATCGATATAAATAATACTGATAGAACCTTAGGAACATTATTAGGTTGTAATATAACTAGGAAATATGGCTATAATACATTAAAGGATGATTCCATATTATTAAACTGTACAGGCTCAGGTGGACAAAGTATAGGTGCATTTATGCCAAAAGGAATAACAATTAAAGTAAATGGTGATTGTAACGATTATTTAGGAAAAGGGCTATCTGGCGGAAAAATTATTGTTAAAAATCCAGAAGATTGTAATATAAATCCAGAAGAGAATATTATTATAGGTAATGTTGCATTATACGGAGCAACCTCAGGAAGAGTATTTATTAATGGAGTTGCTGGTGAAAGATTTGCAGTAAGAAACTCTGGAGCTACAGCTGTAGTTGAAGGAGTTGGAGATCATGGTTTAGAATATATGACTGGCGGAACAGTAGTATTACTAGGAAAATGTGGTCTTAATTTTGCAGCAGGCATGAGCGGTGGTATAGCTTACGTATATGATTATGATGACACCTTTAATAGCAAGTTAAATAGAGAATTAGTAAATATAGAAACTATAGAAATTAATGATGAAGAAACTATTAAATCTCTAATTAAAGAGCATGTTGAAGCAACAGATTCTAAACGTGGTACAGAAATATTAAATAATTGGAATGAAGAAATTAAAAATTTCAAAAAAATTGTTCCTAATGATTACAAAAAAATAATAACATTAATAGATAAGAAAAAAGCTGAAGGCTTAAATCATGAAGAAGCACTTCTAGCTGCTTTTTACGAAAGGAGTGCTATGTAATGGGAAAACCAACTGGATTTTTAGAATTTGAAAGAAAAGTAGGAAAAAATGATTCTGTAGCAGAAAGAATAACTCATTACAATGAATTTCATAACTTGCTTTCTAAAGAAGAGCAGGCAAAACAAGGTGCAAGATGCATGGATTGTGGAATTCCATTTTGTCAATCAGGATTATTAATAAAAGGAATGGCATCAGGGTGTCCTTTAAATAATTTAATACCTGAATTTAATGATTTAGTATATAAAGATAATATAAATATAGCATTAGATAGATTACTAAAAACTAATCCATTTCCAGAGTTTACTGGAAGAGTATGTCCAGCACCATGCGAATCAGCATGTACAGTATCTATAAATGGACCTGCAGTTAGTATTAAGGAAAATGAAAGATATATAATTGATATGGCTTTTAAAGAAGGTCTTATGAAGGCTGAGGTTCCTAAGTATAGAAATAATAAAAAAGTATCTGTAATAGGTTCTGGACCTGCAGGTTTATCTTGTGCTTACTATCTAAATAGATTTGGATATAATGTGGATGTCTTTGAAAGAGAAGATAGACTTGGAGGATTACTAATGTATGGTATTCCTAATATGAAGCTAGATAAAGAGGTAGTTAATAGAAGAATAAGATTATTAGAAGAGGAAGGAATTAATTTCTTCACTAATTCAGATATATGTATAGATGAAACTTTAAGAAATAAAGTTCTAGAAGAGTATGATTCTATTGTATTAGCTACTGGTGCTACTAAACCAAGAGATTTAAATGTTCCAGGAAGGAACCTAAAAGGAATACACTTCGCAGTAGATTATTTAAAGGAAAACACAAGAAGCTTATTAAATAATGAAGAAGTTTCAAATCATATATCTAGTAAGGATAAAAATGTTCTAATAATTGGTGGTGGAGATACTGGTACAGACTGTGTAGCAACTTCAATAAGACAAGGCTGTAAGTCTGTAACTCAATTAGAAATAACAAATCCATTACCAATGGAAAGATTAGATAATAATCCTTGGCCAGAATGGAATAGAACTTTAAAGGTAGATTATGGACAAGAAGAATCTATTGAAGTTTTCGGACAAGATCCAAGAAAGTATTGCACAAGTGTAAAAGAATTTATATCAGATGAAGATGGAAATGTAAAAGCTGCTAAAACTATAAGAGTAAATTGGTATCAAGATGAAAATGGTAGACTAACCTTTAAAGAAGAAGAGGGGAGTGAAGAAATTATTGATGTAGATATCGTTATGCTTGCAATGGGATTCTTAGGTACTGAAGAGTATATAAGCAATAGTTTTAATGTTAAGCTTGATAATAGAGGAAATATTAATGCAGAGTACAAGCTATTTAAAACTAGCAGAGAGAAAATATTTACTTGTGGTGATGCACGTAGAGGTCAATCTCTTGTTGTATGGGCTATAAGAGAAGGTTTAGAGGCTGCAAAAAGTATAAATGAATATTTATCAGGAAAATAAAAAATTATAGTAAATATTACTTCCTTTAATTATTTGATAATTCCATATAATAATAATGTGAATATCTAAAAAGGAGGGACAAAAGATGATAAGATATTTAGCTTTACTTTCTATAATATCAACTACCATAATTTCATCTAATCTTAATAATATTAAAGCAGATGATCTTAGGTATAAAGGAAATGCGTTAAGGGTATTTAGTGAATGTAGGATAAATTTAAGTAAAGAAGATAAATTTGATGACTTTTGGACTCCTAAAAATGAAGGATACCTTAATGAGACTCAAAAAGCGAAAATTAACTCTTTAAGAGAAAAAATTAATAATGGTGAAAAATTAACAATTACAGAGTGTAGTGAGCTAAAAATAATTAAGGCTGATGTAATAAAGTTAAAGCTTGGTGAAGAAAAGTTTAAAGAACTTGAAAAACTAATTAATAAAAGAGAAGGTTCTTTAGAATTAACTTTACCTGAAAGACAAAGACTTTATGAACTAAATAAAGAAGCCAGAGAATAAAAATTCATAGATATTCATAACTTATTAGGAACTGTTTAAGGCAGTTCCTAATTTTTATGCAATTAAATTATATATATGAAAATATTAGCAATTTTAAAGAAATGATGATAAAATTAAAAAGACATATGTTTATTATATTTATACGATTAATATTTGTATCGAAAGGATGATTTATTGTGGATAGATATAAAGAAGAATTTATTGAATTTATGGTTAATAGTAACGTTTTGAGATTTGGTGATTTTACTACTAAAAGCGGAAGAAAGACTCCCTTCTTTATAAATACTGGAAATTACACTACAGGGGCTCAATTAAAGAAATTAGGAGAATTCTATGCTAAAGCAATAAATAAACATTTTGGATCTGATTTTGATGTTTTATTCGGTCCTGCTTATAAAGGGATTCCTTTAACAGTAACAACAGCTATTTCTTTAAATGAATTATATGATACAAATGTTGAATATTGCTCTAATAGAAAAGAAGTAAAAGATCATGGTGAGGGTGGAATCTTATTAGGGGGCTCTATAAGTAATGATAAAAAGGTAGTAATTGTTGAAGATGTTATGACTGCAGGAACTTCAATATATGAGACTGTACCAATATTAAAGGCACAAGGGAATGTAGATATTAAAGGTTTAATTATATCAGTAGATAGAATGGAAAAAGGGAAATCAGAAAAGTCTGCCCAAGAAGAAATTAAAGAGAACTTTGGAATTACTACTTATTCAATAGTTACTATGAAGGAAATAGTTCATTACTTATATAATAGAGAGCTTAATGGGAAAATATATATTGATGATAATATGAAGGCTTCTATAGAAGCTTATTATGAAAAGTATGGAGTTCCATATAATAAATAAAATAGGGATGCAAAATAGCATCCCTTATTTGTTATTAATATCTAAAAACTTTAGTACTTCAAAGCATAGAGCTGTTAGTTCAAATTTATTGTAACCAGTAAAGTAATGAGATCCTGATTTTAATGTAAGTAACTTAGTTTTAATATTATAATCTTTTAACTTATTATATAAAAACTCCGCATTTTTATAAGGTACTATTTCATCCTCTTCACTATGTATAATTAAGGTTCTAGGGGTATCAGTACTTATATAGTTTATAGGACTATACTTACCTAAAGTCTGCCATGAATTAACTATACTTTCAATATCATCTTTATATTCTTCATCTATGGAAGAAGTATCTAATGTACTTAACTCTGTTGGACCAAATACATCTATAAGGTATTTTACTTTTGATGAGTAATTAATTAATTCCTTATCTCCCTGAAATTTATCCTCTCCAGAATAAGCTGCCATTAATGCAAGATGAGCCCCAGATGATATACCCATAATACCAATATTATCTGTATCAAAGTTATACTTTTCTTTATTCTTATAAACCCATCTAATTGAATCCTTAACATCAATTATAGGATTTTGTAAAGGTACATTCTCCTTTAGCAGTTCATAAGAAACGCTTATAATTGTATATCCGCTTTTATTTAAAGCGTTTAATAAGGGATCTAGACCTATAGGGATGCCATTGTCACCATAGATCCAGCTACCTCCATGAACATATAAAATAACAGGTGAGGGTTTATCCTCTATATCTGATTTATATATATCTAAGAAAACATTGTTAGATGTACTTTCTTTATATTTTATATTCCTTACATCCATAGATGTTGTAATATAGTAATCTGTTAAATTACCTAGTGTTGCAACAGATTCATTTGATTTTTTTAGTTCTTCATATACTCTATATATTATCATGAGTGAGTTTTTGAAGTAGATTCCTATACCCAAAGTAGTAATTAATACTGAAATCAAAAAAGCTGTAATTATTCTAAATATATTCTTCAAAAAATCACCTTCCTATAATTAATACTTATATTATTGACATAAATGAAAAATATAAATGAAACTTATTATAATTTTTTTTAAAATGAATATATTGTATTAATATTTATTAAATAAGGAGGAGGTCTCTATAAGTAATTATTTAACTCTTGGTGGTAATGAATCTTTATTAAGTATAAATTATATAGCTAATGATATTTTAAATAAACAAAATGAACCTCTACTATGCTATAAAATTAATGAAAAAG
>NZ_JABUTB010000074.1 GCF_021443865.1 Clostridium sp. | reverse complement strand
TATTATAATTAAAATTATTAAATATATAAAATTTAATAAAAGAATTTTACTAACTGCAAGGTGAACTAAAAGTAATATTACAGCACAGCCTAAAGATGTAAATAATGTTACTAATCCTTCCCCACTATTGGTAGCTTCAAACTTCTGAGAAAAAGGAAAGACTTTTTTTAAAACTCCGAAGTTAATTATCATTAATAATATAAAACCTAAAAATGCAATAACTAAATGAATAATTACCCTAGGTCCAAATATTATAATAAATATTAAAGATAAAATTATATAAGGCCCAAGCATTAGCTTATATAAAGCTGCTTTAATTACTCCTTTAAATATACTTGAAGTTTCCATAATTGGTGCTACTTCATATATCCATGCCCCTAAATACTTTTCAGAATATCTAAGCATTATTAAAATATTAGGTATAACAAGTGCAAAGGCATAAATAGTCAAATAAAACCTTGAATTTCTTATATTATCAAATATTCCACCTATATTATTTCTATCTATTGATGGGAAAAGAAATAGTACTGGCAAAACTATTCCTAATGCTAAATTAGGATAAATCTTTAGCTTAAATTCTCTCTCCGAATTCATAATACCAAGAGAAAAATTAAAGAAGGCTCTTTCACTATTATCCTTACAAAACAAATTATTAATCTTTATTAACAACTTATTTTTTTCTTTTATTTTATCCTCATTATTATTTAGTTTTTGAAGATTATTTTCAAAGGATGGTATTGATTTTATATAGATAATCATAGATATTATTGGCACAGCTATAGCTAATAAACACATTATTATTTTTATTAAAGTGATTTCCTCTCCTGAAATAATAGACAGTGGAGCTGAAAACCACATAGGTGGTATTAATAAATGCCATATCTTTTCTTTATAGGAAATGTCCGATATATCAAAAACCCCAAAAAGTCTAGGAATTATTTGATAACCTACTACCATAACTACACTTAAAATTATTTGAACAAAATTAATCATATCTTTAAGCTTTTCACCATCAAAAAACTTTAAAACAAATAAATATACTAATGCTGTTATAATAATCATAAATATATCTAATAATATGATTTCTAATATAAATATTAAAGAATATAATCCTCCATATTTAAAAGATATTAAAAAAGAAACACCAACTAAAGCAAGAGTTAAGTAAATCATATAAATAACCACATGAGTTATTTTTGCAGCATTAATAGTTTTACTATCCACACCTTTAGTGAATAATATATTTTTATCTCTTACATCTAAAATTACATAGGAAAAATCTGAAATGAAAATAGTTAAAATCATAAACATAATTGCTGAAAAATAAACTGTCATCATATACATTTTATTTATATCAAACATTAGCATAAGTCCTATAAATACCCCAAAGAAAGCATACATTATTAAAGCTTTATAAAATTGATTAGAATCCTCTTTATTCTTTTTAGTATCATTAAAAACTGTTGCTTTCCGTCTTCCATCCATAGTTAATTTTACATTTAATATTAATCTAAAGGCATCATAATCTACACCAGCTTTTTTGTATAATCCTGATAACTTGTCTATAATTTTTAAGACCTTAAACTCCTTCATGACTATACCTCTTTAACCACTGAAATAAAACTTTCAGCAAGTTCTTTATACTCATGAAATCCAGTAACTTCGTTAAATATATTTTCAAGAGAACTTTCTTTATAACTATTTTTTAATTCTTCAAAATTTCCATCAGCAACAATTTCACCATTATTAATTAATACAATTCTATCACTTATTTTTTCTACTATCTCCATTATATGAGATGAATAAAATATAGTTTTACCTTCATTAGCAAGGTAGGTTAATATTTCTTTTATAATCATAACACTGTTTGCATCTAATCCACTTAAAGGCTCATCTAAAAATAAAACTTCTGGATTATGAATTAAACTAGCTATAAGAATAAGTTTTTGCTTCATTCCCTTAGAATAAGAAGATATTCTCTTCTCATAAGAATCTAATATTCCTAGTATATCCATTAATTTTTTTGCTTTTTCATCAGCCTTATTATATTCCATTCCATAAAGTTGTCCAACGAAGGTTAAATACTCTTTTCCAGTTAAACTATCATATATTTCTGGAACTTCTGGTACATATCCTATTCTTTTTTTATAGCTTTCATTCTCCTTTGATATTTCTTCTCCAAAAACCTTAATTTCCCCTGTATAACCTTTAAGCAACCCAAGTATTAATTTTACAGTTGTGCTTTTTCCTGCTCCATTAGGTCCTATATAGCCTATAATACTTCCCTTACTAACCTTTAAGTTAATACCCTTTAAGACTTCCTTTTCTCCAAAGCTTTTCCTTAAGTCAACTAATTCTAATACCATATTATTTTCCATTTTATCACCTCTCATATAATTTTACCTAATTTTTACTTAAATGTAAAATTGTAAAGCACTATTTCTTACTACCTTGTAAATTATATCTCAGTATAAAATTCTTTTTCATTATTAATAAATCTTCTATATCATTTAAAAATTGTAATAGTTGAGCTCTATTTTCAAATTCTTCTCTAGTTTTTGGAAGTGGCATTTCCTTAAATCCTAACTTTAATAACTTTAATTCTTCTAAAAGCTCCTTACAATCATTTGTATCTTTTATTTGCTCTGAAACACTTTTTGTAAATTTTGATATCATATAAGTTTGTTCAAAGGACATATAAAATTTTTCGAAATGTGATCTTAATTTTTTTATAATTTCAAACTGATTTTTTCTCATATTCATATAATCAACATAATAATAATTAGCTTCTGAAAAGTTATTATTATATATTTTATAAGCTCTGTCTAAGCTTTCATTTAATCTATTTTCTATGTCTCTAATAAGAATTTGCTCATCTATATCCACTGTATAAGTTAATAAGGATTTAGACATTTTATTTAATATAATCTTATAACTTTTTTCTATATACTCTTTATCTTTTTCAAATTCATGATTTAGTGAAGGCATATATAAATTTGCAATTGATGCTATTCCCACTCCTATTATCATTATTAAAAGCTCATTAATTATTAAATATAAAGAGATTTCATCAGTTACTAATATGTGAGTAGATAATACCACTGCTGGAACCATCCCTTCAGATATATTAAATTTCGATGTAAATGGAATAAATATAATAAGAAACAAAGCAAAGGTTATAGGATTTTGACCTATATATTTATATATTAAAACGGATAAAAAAATCGCTACAGTACATGCTACAATTCTATTTTTACCTACAATTAATGCTTTTTTTCTAGTATCTTGAATACTTAAAATAGCTATAACAGCTGCAACAGTTGAAAATTGCAAATTTAATTCATTAGAAATTAATAAGGCTATCATGGCTGATATAGTCATTTTAAAAGCTAAATTATATATATATTTCAAACAACTCCCCCCTATTTAAATTTTCTTTTTGCATAACCACATCTTTTACAAAGATCCTCTACTGCTTTCCTTTGCGAAAATCCATCATATATATTTATAGCTCTTTCTGAATTTATAATATCTTCTAGCTCATCTTTAAAGATATTTCCTAAAGGTATCTTCCCTTCACTATCTAAGCAGCAAGGTACTACTGTACCATCTAATAAAATCCCTATTTGATCTCTTAGGCCATGACAAAATACGTCCTCGCTAATTAGTGAAATAGTTGAATCTGGCCAACTAAACTTTTCTGCCATATTTAAATATACTCTTTCCTTTAACTTAATACCTCTTTTATCTAATAATGCATCTTTTATTGAAAAATTTATTTTCAGCTTATCTTCTATTAATTTTAGTATTTCTAAATTTAAATTGTTATTTGCTTTTAGTTCTTCAGTATCTATGTTCCATAGTCTAAGGGAAGTTATAATTTCAGTTTTTTCATTTGCCTCCTCAATGAATTGCAAAATATTATTTAAATAATCATAAAAATTAATATTATTTTGATTTGCTTCAAAGCTATGTAGAGAAATATTTATTTGTCTAACAGCATTGGAATTAATTATTATATCTTTAACATTATTTATTAATGTTCCATTACTAGTTATATTAACCTTTATATTTGCTTCCTTTGCAATTTGAAGAAAGCTTCCTAGATTCTTATTTAGAAATGGTTCTCCCATTAAGTGTAGGTAAATATGATTTGTATATCCTTTTACTTTATTTATTATTTCTTTAAAGTCATCAGTACTCATAAAACCTAGTTCTCTACTAGTCTTAGGGCAAAAATTACAACTTAAATTACATATGTTAGTTGTTTCTATATATATTTTTTTAAATCTTGTCATAAGTAATCTCCTTTTTCTTTTATAGAATTAATTTATCATATTATTGTTATTCTTCCAATATATTAAGTAATATGAGATAAATATTAAATTAAATAATATGTAAAGGATGTGAACTTAATTTGGATCCATACAAAGTTTTAGGAGTTTCTCCAAATGCTTCTAAAGATGAAATTAAAAGAGCTTATAAGAACATATTAGAAGAATATGCCTTAGGAAATTCAACAATTGATTCTAGACCCTTAGCTGAAGGTGTCATTAATGATGCTAATATGGCTTATGATGTTTTAGTTAATGGAAATTTGTATAAAGAAATAAGATCCTATATTGATAATAACAATATTACCATTGCTGAAAGTAAATTAAATTTATTAGATTTAAAAAATTCTGCAGAATGGAATTATTTAATGGGATTTGTTTATTTCAAAAAAGGTTGGTTTGATATTGGTGTTCAACACATATTGAAATCTACTGAACTTGATCCTTCAAATGAAGAATATTCAACTACGTTAAAGACCATAAGAAATAGATCTAATGAAATAATTAATTATTACAAGCAAAATAACAATCAAAATCCTACTCCAAATAACAATCAAGCCCCTCCACAAAACAATATGAATATGTGTGGCGGCGGTGGCGGTAATATGGGTGGTGGCGGTGGCCTCTGCTAAATAAAAGGAGCTGCAAAAGCAGCTCCAAATATATATTTACTCTAGCTGAGTTATTAATCTTCTCATTACATCCTTTAATTTTCCTTCTCCTACTTCTTCATTGACTCCTGCTATTATTACTCTTATATCATTATCAGATAAATCCCATTTATATGCTTTTACATCTATAATAGAATCTTCTGGTAATAATTCTTCCATATCTGTAGCTAACTCTTCACTTAAGCTCATGTATTCATCAAATAAATCATCTTCGCTTAAGTCTTTTATATCATAATCATCACTAATTATTTCATTTAAAATATCAATTGAAATACTTAAGTTATATGCAAAGGTATCTTCTCTTTTAGTTCCCTTGCTCATATCCTTTAATACCTTAAATTCAGAATTTTTTTCTATTTCATTTTTTATTTCTTCAGTATCAACTACTTTTCTTCCAAATGCTATATACATATTTACCTCCAATTAAAATTTAATATTATTATCTATAGATTCCTTAATTACTAATTTAAGCCTATTAAATTCTTCCTTATATCTTTTATGCTCTAATTGAGGGAAGGCCTCAAAAAGCCTTTTAAGCCTATTAAGTTTTTTAAAGTTAAATTCCTTTTTATTAAATTCTTTCTTAAGTTGTTCTAAAATACTCATATTCTTTAAGGTTATATTTAAATTAACTACTTCACTAATAGTTAATGTAAGATCTACTACAAATACAAATATTAATATATAGGACGTTATTATAATAGTAATATTTGAAAAACTAATTATAAAATTTGACATCAATGGATGGATGAATTCCACTAATACTAAGGATAATATTGAAAATAAAGATGAATTTAATAAACAAACTCTTCCCTTAATATTAAATTTTCTATTAGAATAATTCCAAAGTCTTGTATGAAATACAGATTCTAATAATATAGCTGCTAAAAATTCTATTATTGAAGCTATAATTCCACCAAATATAAATATCATAAAAGGAGAAGTAATATTTAATCCCATCATTATATAAATTACAAATACTGCGCCAAATCCATATACAGGACAAACTGGACCCTTTAAAAAACCTCTATTAATAATTTTTTTAGCTGGTATAGAACAATAAACAACTTCACAAATCCAGCCTAATAAACTATAAATGCTAAAATATAAAAACAAAACTAATCCCCACATATAACTCACCCCAATAACTAATCACAAACTACTTATTTAATTAAATATATATACTTAATCATATATTCTTTATGTATATTATCATTCTTATAGTTAATCTTTTTATGTATATTATTTTATACAAAAGTAAAAATTGCATAATTGATAGCCTTATCTCTTTGTACTATAATATATTTATTATAGTATATAGAGGTGTTAACATGAAATTTTTACAAGGCATTTACGGTATTGACTTATTATCACTAATTTTATTACTAGTAGCTTCACTACTTAATCTTTCAAGATATACAAGTATTATAGGCACAGCTTTAGTAATAATCTCTTTATTAAGAATATTTTCAAGAAATATTTATAAAAGAAGATCTGAAAATAATTCCTTAATTACCTTTCTTAATAAACCTTTATCTAAAGTAGGCTTAAGAATTCCATATAATAGTCAACCTATTGACTTTACTAGTTTTTCTTACTTATATCAAGTAATTAAAAATAAAGTTAATGAAAAGAAAAACTATAAAATAACAAAATGCCCTAACTGCGGTCAAAAATTAAGACTTCCAAGAAAAAAAGGGAAAGTAGTTGTAACCTGCAAACGTTGCTTACATAAATTCGATTTTAGAACTTAATATACATTGTGGCTACAAATTTAGAATGTATACTTAATGATGTAATTTGTTCCAAATTATTAAAAATATATTTATTTTAGAAACTCCGTAAGGAGTTTCTTCTTTAATTCTTGATTCTTCATTTCCATTAAGGTATATCTACTCCTCTTGAAGCTACATATATTTCAAACCATTGATCTCTTGTTAATTTTATTTCTGTTGCTCTTATGGCAGTTTTAATTCTATCTATCTTACCAGAACCTACTATAGGCATTATATTACTTGGATGCATAAGTAGCCATGCATATACTACTTCATCAATTCCATTAGCTGACACTTCATCTTTTATCTTATTTAATACATTTTGAACTCTTAAAGCTCTTTCATCATTGGCATTAAATAATCTTCCTCCTGCTAACGGAGACCATGCCATTGGTTTAACTCTCTTTTCTAGCATTAAATCTAAAGTACCATTTTCAAAGGAATCAAGACATAAAGGTGAAATTTCTACTTGATTTGTTACAAGACTATCTTATAAATATGAATTTAGCATATTAAACTGTGCTGGTAAAAAATTTGACACTCCAAAATATCTAACTTTTCCTTGAGTTTTTAATTTTGTAAATGCTTCTGCTACCTCTTCTGGGTTTAATAATGCATCTACTCTATGAATTAATAATACATCTAAATAATCTGTATTAAAGTTCTTTAAGGATCTTTCTGCTGACTTAATTATATGTTCCTTACTTGTGTCATAGCAGTGTGACTTATTCTCTGGTCTATTTTCAGATGGAAACTTAATTCCACACTTAGTTACTATTTGAAGTTTTTCTCTTAGGCCCTTTCTTATTTTTAATGCATTTCCAAACTTTTCTTCACAACAGAAGTTCCCATAAATATCAGCATGGTCTACAGTTGTTATTCCTAATTCATAAGCTTCTTCAATTAGTTTAACTAATTCATCATCACTTATATTCCAATCCATTAATCTCCAATATCCTTGAACGATTCTAGAAAATTCTAAATCATCCCTTAACTTAACATTATTCATTTTTCTTCCTCCTACATTCATTAGTAAATAAATTAATTATAGCATATCCCTACATACATATTAACCTATGCAATATTAAAAATGGCTAAACTTTCCTAAATATTTTTTCCTTCTACATATTAACATACTTTTTTACTTTAATTTTCATATTAAATTTTTTATATAAAAATAATAGGAGAAAGATAAAAATTATCTTCCTCCTATTATTTTTATTATTTTTCTGTTTTAACCTCTATAGTATTTCCATCAGATGTAATGGTAATTTGCCCTTGCTTATCAGTTCTATATGCTTCAATCCCCATATTTTTAATTATATCTAATATTTCTCTATGTGGATGTCCATATGAATTATCAACTCCACAGCTAATTATTCCATACTGAGGTGAAATTGCATCTATAAATTCCTTTGTAGATGATGTACTAGAGCCATGATGACCAAACTTAATAACATCTGCTTTTAATTCATTTGCATAACTTTTTAAAACTTCTGATTCTACAGACTTCTCTGCATCCCCTGTAAATATAAATGATTTATTCCCATAAGTTAATTTCATAATTGGTGAATAATCATTAAGATTATCATAAGTATCCTTATTTGGAGAATAAGCTATAAACTTAGCACCTTCTCCTATATCAATACTAGTTCCTTCATTAATTACCTTTACCTTTACCTTAAGTCCCTCATTACTTACTGCCTTCATCATATTTTCAAAGGTCTTAGTTGTACTTGTTACCTTAGGCATATAAAAGCTTTTTACTTCATATTTTTCAAATACCTTCGTCATTCCTCCAATATGATCTTCATGGGGATGTGTTGCTATAACTATTTCAAAATCATCTATATTTTTTTCTTCTAACTGCTTCAATAGCTTATCAGCATCACTTCTTGGACCTGCATCTATAAGTATATCTAAACCATTAACTCTAATATAAGCTGCATCGCCTTGTCCAACATCTAAATAAGATATTTCTATATTACCATTAGTATTCCCTAGATTATTATCTACAATATCTTTTCCAAAGAAAGCTGAAAATGCTGCAATAATTGCAAATACAACAATAGTTATTAACTGTGCTTTTTTATTACCCTTATGCTTTTTCATAGTTTTTTCAAAAGCATTTTTTAAATCCTTCTCTTTAGTCAAAATCCCGTCCTCCTAATATATCTAAATCATAAATATTATATGTATTAACTCTTAAAATGTCAAAAGGCACTGCATTTTGTCCTGCAGTGCCCCATAGTCATAGTCAAATAAAAATAAATAACTTGCGACTACAACCATATTATTTGTGGATAATAATTTTATTATTCATTTTAAAACTCTTGTTTTTCATGAAAGTTTTGGTAAGTGTAGAAACTAATATTATACCCAAAGCTAATGCACCTGCTGAAGCTATAGTTTTTATTCCTATTTCTAATGATTTCATAATATCACCAGTTATTGCTTCAACCATTGTATAGTACATCCCGCCTCCTGGAACTAATGGAATTAAAGCAGCTATTACAAAGGTAGTTACAGGTGTCTTTAGAATTCTTGCAAATATTTCTGAATATATACTTAATGCAAGAGATGCTAAAAATAAGGATGTTATATCCGAATATCCAAAAAATAATGACAGCTTATATACAAACCACCCTAAAGCACCACAAATAGCTGCAAAAAATAAATTTTTTCCTTTTATATTAAATACTATTCCAAAAGCAAAAGCTGCTATAAAAGCAGATAAAACTTCTAATGTCATTTATATACCTCCAAAGACGCTTATCCAAAAGCTTAAAACTACTCCTGTTCCAACTGCAACTGCAATAGCTATTAAGAAAGCTTCTGCACCTCTTGCAAGGCCTGACACTAAATCCCCAGCCACTGTATCTCGAATGGCATTAGTAATTGCAAGTCCTGGAACTAAAAGCATTATAGATCCTATGATAACCTTGTCCATATCATTTGCTAAATTAATTTTTATAGATATTATAGCTAATAAGGCTAAAATACCTGCTGATATACTTGTATTAAAAAAAGTATTTATTCCTATATTTTCACACTTTATAGACACATATTTTACTGCTAGTCCAATAAAAAACGCAGCTATGGCATCTCTTAAAGAGCCTCCAAATAAAAATACAAATCCCAAAGCTCCTATGGCAGAAAATAAAATTGTTGTTTTATTTGAATATCTTTTTTCTTCTTCTATTTCCTTAAGACTTCTCTTTAACTCTTCTAATGTAATATTATCTCTATCAATACTTCTTGCTAAGTCATTTACTTTATGAATCTTTTGCAAATCAACTGAACGATTTGAAATTCTTTCAACTAAGGATTTTATTGCTCCATTATGTGATACAGAGGATATTATTACTGTGGGAGTTGCAAAGCTACTTGCAGATTCTACACCTAAAGATATACAGATTCTATTCATAGTTTCTTCAACTCTATAAGCTTCTGCACCACTTTGTAACATTATTTTACCTGCATAATTAGCTACTTCCAGTATTTCATTTATTTCCATGGTTTATCCCTTCTTTTTTAAATTAACCTCATATATTATACAATTCCAAATTTAACATGTCTATATGGTTTTTCTCAATAAAAATAGCTATTTAATAATAAATTTTTAAAATATATAATTAAAGAAAAGGCTCCTATATAGTATAATCCCCTTATGGTAGACAAATATAAAAAGACCCTTATAATTAGGTTAGAT
>NZ_JABUTB010000073.1 GCF_021443865.1 Clostridium sp. | reverse complement strand
TGGTCTTATGTCAATATCTTGGACACAAAAAGTCAAACTTTTTTATGCTACACTTCTAGCTAGTAATTCACATTGATCTGGAGTCATGTAATTAATAGAAGAGTGTAGCCTTTTTCTGTTATACCAACCTTCAATATATTTAAATATAGCTATATTAGCTTCTTCGAAGGTACGGTATGTATTTCTATAGATTTCTTCCTTCTTTATTGAAGAATGAAAAGATTCTATACAAGCATTGTCATATGGACATCCTTTTTTACTAAATGATTGTGTAATATTAAATTCTTTACATAGTTCTTTTAAATCATTACTAGTGTATTGAGAGCCTAAGTCACAATGAAAGATTAGTTTCTTATTCTTATCAGGATTTTGGCTGTAATAAGCATTTTTTAAAGCTTTAGAAACTAAATCATTAGTCATTCTTTTACCGAAAGCGTAGCCAATTATTTTTCTAGAGTGTAAATCAAGAACTGACGCTAAATAGCACCAACCATCTGTGATAGTATGAATATATGTAATATCTCCTACCCATTTTTCATTAATAGAAGTAGTTGTAAAATCTCTTTTTAAAACGTTTTCCAAACCTTCTGCTACCTTTTTATTTGAATGAGGTCTGTATTTTTTTACAGTTATTGCACAAAGACCAAGTTCAGCCATTCTTCTTTGAACTCTTTTCAAGGATACGTTAAAGCCTTCAGTACAAAGTATATGATGAATCCTAGGAGCTCCATATATACCTTTATTAGCTTTATATATTCTTATAATAGCTGTTTTTAATTCCTCATTCTCTTGTTCTCGTGCAGATTTAGTTTTATCAAAAGATTTATAATATGTGCTCCTGGCTATGCCTAGAACGGTACACATAGTCTTAATATCATGGTTGTTTTTATTACTATCTATAAATTCTATTACTTGATTTAGTTTTTTGTTGCAAATATGGCCATAGCTTTTTTTAATATTTCATTTTCCTCTTTAATTCTTGCCATTTCTTTTTTTAAAGCTTTAACTTCTTTTACTGTCATAACTTCATTTTCATCTACTTTAATTTCTTTTACATCTTTAATCCAGCCGTTTATTGTTGATTTTGCAATGCCATATTCGCTACTTAGCTCTGCTAAGCTCATTCCTGACTTAAATAAGTCTACTATCATATCTTTATATTCCTGATCATATCTTCTGCCCTTACTCATAATGGACACATCCTTTCTTAACTAAATATTATTTTACTTAGTTCGACTAATTGTGTCCACTACTTTATACTAATACCAATATAACTTTAATAATTGAACCACTCGGAAAACCCTTGGGCATGTATAAATTTCTAAATAAAAATCACGTTATATGGTTAAATTCTTCAATGGATGAAAATGCAAGAAGATTTGTATTAGCACACGAAATTGCTCACGCCATACTTCATACAAAATCTTCTTGCTTTTTTTCCAATGTTAAAAGTATTAATATTTCAAGGAAAGAATATGAAGCAAATATTTTTGCAGCCGAACTATTATTAGATTTAAGTAAGAACGATATTTCTTATATTGATGGGTATTCAATTGATCAATTAGCTTCTTGCTATAAAGTACCTGTCGAACTAGTAAAGCTTAAGTATAAACTAATAAGTGAGTCTTAAATATATTTTTTAACTTTAAAAGAACATACATTCTTAAGGAGGTGTTTTTATGAATGGAAGTGTTAGAAAGAAAGGTAAAAGCTGGTACTACAGATATTATGAATATAAAGACGGTAAACGTAAGCAAATTGAAAGAGTTGGAGGGAAAACAAAGTCAGAGGCATTAAAGAAATTAAATGAAGAAATTAATAGATCATATAATGGAATATCTAGACCTGAAGAAATATATTTATCTGACTATCTTTATGATTGGCTAGAAGATTATATCAAAGATGAAAAATCAGATAACACTTATTACAAATATAAATGTTCAGTTGAAACTAAGATTAGTAAATCTATAGGAAATATTAAATTATGTGATTTAAAGCCTATTCACATTGAAAAGTATATTAAGTTTTTAAAAGGCCTTAACTTAAATAAAACATCAATTCAATTTAATTATGGAGTTTTGAATACTGCTCTTAATAAAGCTTTAAAATTACAATTGATAATTAATAATCCTTGTAAATATGTAGATACACCAAAAAGAGAAAAATATAAGGCCAACATCCTAACACTAGATGAATATAGGCTAATATATAACTCATTAGATGAATCCATATATGAAGATTACATTATGAAATTAGCATTAGATACTGCATTGGAACTTGGTTTAAGGCGTGGTGAAATGTGTGGAATATGTATTGAATCAATTGATTTTAATTTAAATAAAGTCATAATAAATAAAGCATTAATAAGAATAGAAAATAAATATGTTATATCTGGACTTAAAACAGAAGGATCTTATAGAGAACTTCCTATTAGTGAAGGATTAGCAGAAAAGTATAAAAAGCATATAAAACTTCAACAAAAAAATAAGCTTAGATATGGTCAATTTTATAATAAAAATATTTTTAATAATCAAGAGTATAATTTAATATTCACTTGGGAAAATGGTAGAGCGATTACTCCAAGTAGTTTTTTACAAAGAATTAAAAGATTATGTAAATTACATGGTATAGAAAAAAATATTCGTTGGCACGATTTAAGACACACTAATGCTACGCTACTACTTGAAGGTGGAGTGGATATGAAAACTCTTCAAGAAAGATTAGGGCATAGTCTAATGCAAACAACATCTGATACTTATTCACATGTTACTGAAAAGATGAATAGAAAAGCTACTGATGTTATATCAAATTTAATGCAAATAAAATAACAAGGGAAAATTAAGGGAAGATTTCAACCTCTACACCCATAAACCCTTGCTATTACTGTTACGAGATAAGCCATAAGCGGAGTTCTGTATTAAGCAATCATCTATCTAGGCTTATTGTTACCAATAAGCTCAAGCGGTACACCCGGAAACGGGGCGGGCAACCCCTAAATGTTTCCCTATTCGACCTTGCTCCAGGTGGGGTTTACATAGCCATCATGTCACCATGATGCTGGTGAGCTCTTACCTCGCCTTTCCACCCTTACCTAAGTGACACTCCAAATCTATGATTTGGTTAGTGGAACTTATACATTCTAATTTATTAGAATGTAATCATTAAACTTAGGCGGTATCTCTCTGTTGCACTTTCCTTCAAGTCGCCTTGACTGGACGTTATCCAGCACCCTGCCCTATGGAGCTCCGACTTTCCTCTCCTAGCTCTAAGTCTAGCAGCGATTGCACGTCTTACTCGCAAAACTTATATTATCATAACTTTATAAATAATACAAATGAATTTTTTTACATTTTAAACAAATTGAAGTATTAATACTAACATAAGTAGAATAATCCAAGTATAAAATCCTATTCCTGATAGTAAAAGAGTTAATATTAAAAGTATAAATATTACTAACCTTGCTGCTGGATTAATACAATTCCTAAAGAATATTGGACCTCCTGAGCTAATATTTTTCCCTATACCATCAAGTATGTCCTTAATTCCATCTTGGAATACTTTTGTCCATGATCCTTTCTTCTTTTTATAATAAGATTTACTCATAACACATCTCCTCAATTGTTATCCTATTATTATTCTATGTGTTATAGTCATAAATAGTTATAATAAAGTAGTTAATTTAAAATAGCTGTGAACTAAGTTTTAGTTCACAGCTATTTTATATATAAAAAGAATTACTTTTATAATCTTATTAAAAGTCTGTCTTTATTTATACTTTATTTTAAATAAATTATGCAAAAGTATATGGATCTTCGCTATGGTTAGAAATAATAATTTCTACTTCTTTAAGTTTATCTTTTAGTTTATTTATTACTTCTAAGAAAACTATCCATTCAGATAAGAAATGTCCTGTATCTATTATAGAAACTCCCATTTCTTTGTAATCACTTGCAAAGTGGTAAGTAGTATCTCCTGTTATTATACAATCAGCACCTTTTTTATAAGCTATATCAAAAAAGCTACTTCCACTACCATTAATTACAGCAATATTTTTAACTTTTTCTGAAGCTTTAACTACCTTTAATCCACTTATGTTTAGTTTCTCTTTAACTTCTCTTATTAAATCTTCTAATGATATTTCTTTATCTAACCTAATAAATCTACCTAGCCCTTCATTTGCATTTCTGGCATTCTTATTTACTTCAATAAGTTCTTTAGATTCATAACCTAAAATATTCACTATAGTTTCATTTAAACCACCACTAGCTGAATCTAAATTTGTATGACTAGAGTATAGACTTATATCATTTTTAATAAGCTCTATAATTTTTTTACCAACTAAAGTATCTGTAGTTATAGTGCTTGGCTTTCTAAATAATAAGGGATGATGAGTAATTATTAAATCTACATTTTTTCCCTTTGCTTCTTCAATTACTTCTAAAGTACAATCTAAAGATAAAAGAATTTTTTTAACTTCCTTTTCTTTATCACCAACCATTAACCCTACATTATCAAAGTCTTCTTTTAAATTTACTGGAGCAAACTCCTCCATTATTTCAATAATATCTTTTACCCTCTTCATAATAAATCTTCCTTATAAATAATTAATCATATTTGAAATTATATTTATTTTGTCTTCTACTGCTGCCCTTCTATCTCTTGCACTTACAGTACTTTCTGTTATAAAACTAAGTATTTTTTTATAATTATCTACTTTTGAATTTAAATAATCCTTCATTAATGGATGCTTTTGCATTAATAATTTAGGGCTTACTTCATAATATATTGAATCTAACCCCATTGCTTCACCTTCTTTTTTTCTTACTTTAAATAATTCATAATATATCCCATCTTCTTCACAAAGATTTTCAGATATTATTTCGTAATCATTATTATAAAGATATTCTCTTAATACTTCTGGATTTTGTGCAGGTACTAGTATTAAGTAATTTAAAGAAGTTACTTTATCAATGCTTTCTTCAAGTATGTCTCTAATTAAGTTTCCACCCATACCAGCTATAATTACTGCTTCCACTTCATCTTTTTCTAAAGGATTTAATCCATCTCCAAGTCTGAATTCTAATTCATCTCCTGCTCCCTCTAAAATAGCATTAAGCCTTGCCTTGTCTAAAGGATCTTTATTTATATCTATAGCTATAGCCTTATCACATATACCATTTTGTGTAGCATATAATGGAATATACCCATGATCAGTTCCTATATCTGCTATAACTGATGTTTTATCAATATTATTAATTATAAAATTTAATCTTTTGCTTAGTTCCATATATTTCGTCTCCTTGCTAAATTAAAATTAGCACCATTAGGTGCTAATCTAAATAATCCTTTAATTTTTTACTTCTTGAAGGGTGTCTTAATTTTCTAAGTGCTTTTGCTTCAATTTGTCTTATTCTCTCTCTAGTTACGTTGAATTCTTTACCAACTTCTTCTAGGGTTCTTGCTCTACCATCATCTAAGCCAAATCTTAATCTTAGTACTTTTTCTTCTCTTGGAGTTAAAGTATCTAAAACATTTATTAGTTGTTCTTTAAGCATTGTAAATGCTGCTGCTTCTGCAGGTGCTAAAGCATCATCATCTGGTATAAAATCACCTAAATGTGAATCTTCTTCTTCACCTATAGGTGTTTCTAAAGATACTGGCTCTTGAGCAATTTTTTGAATTTCTCTAACTTTATCTACTGGTAAATCCATTACTTTTGAAATTTCTTCTGGGAATGGATCTCTCCCTAATTCTTGTAATAATTGTCTTTGAACTCTTATTAATTTATTTATAGTTTCTACCATATGAACTGGTATTCTAATAGTTCTCGCTTGGTCAGCAATTGCTCTTGTAATTGCCTGTCTTATCCACCATGTAGCATAAGTTGAGAATTTAAATCCTTTTCTGTAATCAAACTTTTCTACGGCTTTAATTAAACCTAAGTTTCCTTCTTGAATAAGGTCTAAGAATAACATTCCTCTACCAACATATCTTTTAGCAATACTTACAACTAATCTTAAGTTGGCTTCTGCTAATTTCTTTTTAGCTCTTTGGTCACCTTGTTCAATTCTATTTGCTAACTCTATTTCTTCTTCTGATGATAATAGAGGAACTTTTCCTATTTCTTTTAAGTACATTCTAACTGGGTCATCAATAGCAATACCTTCTGGAATAGTTAAATCTAATTCTTCTTCTACTTCTTCTTCACCGCTTGGTTCACCTATAACTTCTATTCCCATAGACTCTAACACTTCATAAATTTTTTCAATTTGTTCTGGACCTAAATCTATATTTTCAAGTTCATCCATTATTTCTTTATATGTTAAAGTACCACTTTTCTTCCCTTTATCAAGCAAGTTCTTAACTATATTCATTTTGTTACTTCTATCTTCATTTTCCTTCTTAACTTGCTTAGCTTTTGTTTTTTCATCCAACATATTTTGACCTCCTTCCGTTATTGCCAACTGTACCTACACCTCTCTTTAGCTTCTCATCAAATTATTTAATTCAATAGCAATTTGTATTGATTCTTCAATCTTTCCCTGTGATTCTAAAATCTTTTGTTTTTGCTTTAATTCTTTCAATCTTTCGTTTAACTTATAACTATCTATCTGTTTTATTAAATCCTGAATTAACCTTTTATTATCTTTACCTATAAGGACTTGTTGTTCATTTATTTTAACAATTTCCTCAAGTGTCTTAATATTTGTACATTGTGATTCTAAAAAGTTTTCTATATTATTTATATTTCCCTTTTTAGCATCTTTAATGATAGAAAAAATCTCTTTATGTTCTGGAAGAATTAACTCATCTTGGTTTATTAAATTAACAATATAATCAAGATATTCTTCATTAAAACATAATTTTAATAAGGATCTTTCAGCCTTTATAAATGCAGGCTCCTTATATAATTTTGTTCCATTTTCTTCCTTATTATTCATAAATTCTTGATTTTGAATATTTTTTGTCATTTCTCTCGATAATAAGTCATACAAAGCTTGTTCTCTTATACCTGTATTTTCAGATATTTTTTTAATATAAATATCTTTTTCTACTGGATTTACTTTTGCTAAAATTTCCGTAACTTTTTTCCCATATTTTATTAAATCATTACTATCTTTGAAATTTATGTTTTCTCCAGCTTTTTTTATTCTGTATTCTACTAATCCTTCTGCTTCATTTATTAATTTAATAAATGCGTCTTTCCCATTGCTTCTTACATACTCATCAGGATCCTTACCTTGTGGAATGCTTAAAACCCTTACATCAAAACCTGCATCCTTTAGTATTTCTAATCCCCTTAAAGTAGCTGTTTGCCCAGCTATATCTGCATCATAAGATATAATAACCTTATCTGCATACCTCTTTAATAACCTTGCTTGGTTTACAGTTAATGCTGTTCCAAGTGATGCAACTACATTAGTAATTCCATATTGATTCAAGGTAATTAAATCCATATATCCTTCTACCATAATGAAGTATCTTTCCTTCATATTACTTTTTATTGCAAAGTTTAACCCATATAAATTAGTTCCCTTTTGAAAAACTAAAGTTTCTGGAGAATTTAAATATTTGGGTTTAGAATCATCTAAAACTCTTCCTCCAAATCCTATTACTTTCCCTCTATAATCAAAAACTGGAAACATTACTCTATTTCTAAATCTATCATATTTATTACCAGTTTTTTGAGAAGTTAAAACTAATCCCGCTTCTAATAATATATTTTCACTGAAGCCTTGTTTTTTTAGATGAAACAATAAACTGTTCCAACTATCCTTTGCATACCCTAAGCCAAATCTTTTTATAGTTTCTTGCCTTATTCCTCTATTTAAAAAATATTCCATGGCTACCTTATCAGACCTTAAATTTGAGTAAAAAAACCTACCAGCTTCTACATTTACTTTATAAAGTAACTCTTTCTTTTTTGCAGTTGGATTTACTCTAGTATCATCTTCTAATAATATGTTAGCCCTATCTGCTAAATATTTTACGGCATCTATAAAATTCATATTTTTGTTTTTCATAACAAAAGTAATTATATTTCCTGATTCTCCACAGCCAAAACATTTATAAATTTGTTTTTCTTGTGAAACAGAAAATGAAGGTGATTTTTCATTATGAAATGGACATAGCCCTGAAAAGCTTCTTCCAGTTTTTTTCAGTCTAACTGATTCAGATATAACATCAACGATGTCATTTTCTTCTTTAATTTTCTCTAGAATCTCTTCAGAAATCTGCAAGGAGATTCACCTCCTTACTATTAATTTTCGTCAACTTATATTTAATTCGACATTTTTTATAGAAATCCTTCTTTAAAAATTTTTTTTTTATTTTTTTATTAAATCTTCTTTATTTATATTCTTTATCACAGTTAAAATTCCTTCATTCTTCAAAAATAATTTTATCCTGAACATTAATATATTACTAACTTAGGGACAAATATAGAATTAAAGGTATTTAGGCAATAATCATCGCTCATTCCTGATATATAATCTGCAACCGCTCTTTTTCTTCCTTCTTTTTCTGCTATTTCCTTATATAGTGTCGGTAGCTCATCTATATGAGTATAATAATGCTCTATTAAATTTTCCAGCACAAATTTCGCCTTATTTCTTTCTACTTTTAAAATTTCCCCTAAATATACATTTTTAAACATAAATCTTCGTAATTCCGTCATAGCTTCCCAAACCTCATCACTAAAGACTATATCAACATTATTGTTTTTTATAGCTTCACTAGTATTTAGTACTACATCTGTGACTAAAGTCTTTATTCTTTGTGAATGCGTATCTCCTAATACTTTTTTTACTTCCTTAGGTAATACATCTTCACTTAAAAGCCCTGCTCTTATTGAATCATCTATATCATGATTTAAATAAGCTATTTTATCACTTACTTTAAGAACTCTTCCTTCTAAAGTTTTAGCTTTATTATTATTGTTATTACTTAAACCACTATGATGTAATATTCCATCTATTACTTCTTCAGATAGATTTAATCCTTTTCCGTTCTTTTCTAACTTTTCTACTACTCTAACACTTTGCTCATTATGTCTAAAACCTCCATCTAAAAAGGAATTTAAAACCTCTTCTCCATTATGAGCAAAGGCTGCATGACCTAAGTCATGTCCTACTGCAATTGCTTCTATTAATTGCTCATTTAAACCTATACCTAATCCTATTGTCCTTGCTATTTGAGATACTTCTAATGTATGAGTTAATCTTGTTCTATAATGGTCACCAAAGGTTTTTATATAAACTTGTGTCTTATGCTTTAAACGTCTAAAGGATTTACTATGAATTATCCTATCCCTATCAACCATAAAACAAGTTCTCATTGGATCACTTTCTTCTTCAATTTTTCTTCCTAGTGTATTACTACTAAATTGTGCTTCAGAGATTAATGTCAACCTTTCAATATCTTCCATTTTTTCTCTTACATTCATCTATCTCACCTCTATATAACATATTCTATATTTTTCTCTATTTTCCTCTATTTAAACATATTTATAAGTAATATATTTAATACCTAGAATATTTTCTTTTTTTAAGTAATATCTTAATAATAAGTAATTATAAAGGAGAGAATAATGGAAAGCTTACTGCTAAACATAAATAATGAACTACTTCCAATAGATGAATTAAAGAGTAATATATTAATTTACTATAATTTAGAGAATTCTTCAGTTATTAATGTTAAGTTTAAAAATACCGAAAAACAAAGAGCTGTTTATAAAATAGATTATAATAATCAAACCTATTGCTTAAAGAAAGTATATTATGATGAAGAAAATCTTTTATACGTATATTCAACTATGGAATGGTGCTATAGAAATGGAATTAATGTTCCTAAACTACTCCCAACTATTACTGGAAGTAGATATGTAAAATATAAGGACATGCTATTCATTTTAACTCCTTGGCTTAATGGAGAAAAATGTGATTTTGATAATAAAAATCATGTGATATTATCTTCTAAAACTCTTGGAAAATTACATAAATCTTCTAGAAATTTTTCACCTATAGATGGAAGTGCAAATAGAGAGGGCTTTGAAAATTATAGCGAATCTATATCAAAACATTTTAATCAATTATTATTAAGTATTTGTTCATCGTAGTTTCTCCTATTTTTTTAGTCCGTATTTATAATCATGTCATTAATTATACCCTTATTTGCCGAGCTTTGCAAGTAAAAACAACGGCACAGGATGCCATTGTCTTTATTATTTGTTTTATTCATCAAATCATCAAGTCCGTAGCTCGTAGTCTTCTTGTTATTTTGAAGCTCTGCGTCTATTTGTCGGAATTTGCATCCACCCATTAAAACTCCGCATTCTTTGGGGTTCTCGGATAAGGAATTACGTCTCTGATGTTTGAAACTCCAGTTATGTACATGACCATCCTCTCGAAGCCAAGCCCAAAGCCAGAGTGCTTTACTCCACCAAATTTACGCAGGTTCAGATACCATTCGTAATCAGCCTCGTCGAGTCCCATTTCTGCCATTCTGACCCTTAAAACGTCAAGCCTTTCTTCTCTCTGTGAGCCCCCTATTAT
>NZ_JABUTB010000072.1 GCF_021443865.1 Clostridium sp. | reverse complement strand
TTTGTCTACCATAAGGGGATTATACTAGAAAGGAGTTTTTTTATATTTATTTCAACAATTATATCTTTGATAAAGTTAATAAAAGAAGTAAAAGAGTAAGATAGTAATATAGTTTATCAAAATAAGACTTCCTTTACTAATGAATATAAATAAGTAAATATAAGATTTAATCAATGTACTTACAATATATTAAAAGATAAGGAATAAAAAAGAAACTCCGAAAAGGAGTTTCTAAAAATTGTAAATATTAGTAATTTCGAAGAAATTACATCAATAATTCTAAATTTTACATTTTAAATTTTTCATTTGGAGCTGATGTGTCAGCTCCAGTTTTAGCTATTTATGGCAGAAGTTATTGGTGGTACTACTTGTTTCTTTCTTGAAAGTACTCCATCTAAGAATGCAGTGCTATCTTGTAAAGTAACATTGAATGCTTTTTCAGCTATTTCTGGTTTATCTCCAGCTACTAATATTTGTGATCCTTCATTAAGGATATCAGTTAATAGTAGTAAAGTCATATCTAAACCAGCTTCTTTAGCTTTGCTATTCATATAAGCTAACATTTCATCTTTTAAAGGCATAAATCCTTCAATATCCATAGTGTTAACTTGAGCTATACCAACCTTAGTATCTCCTATAGCAAATGGTTTAAAGTCTTGATTAAAGATTTGTTCAACTGTTTTTCCTTTTAGAGAAGTACCAGCTTTAAACATTTCCTTAGCAAATACTTCTACATCTATTCCAGCTATTTCAGCAAGTCTTAAGCAAATTTGCTTATCTATTGGTGTACAAGTTGGACTTCTAAATAATAAAGTATCTGATATAATTGCTCCACATAAAAGGCCAGCTGCTTGTTTTGATGGTCTTATTCCATTTTCGAAGAAGCATTTACCAACTATAGTAGAAGTACTTCCAATAGGTTCACTTCTGAAGTATAATGGGCTACTAGTTTGAATATCAGCAACTCTATGGTGGTCAATTATTTCTAATATATCAGCATCTTCTAAACCATCTACTGATTGGCTTCTTTCATTGTGGTCCATTTGAATTATTTTCTTTCTGTAATTTGAAATTAAATGATATCTTGACATAGTACCTAAAACTTTTCCGTTTTCATCTATAACAGGATAGCTTCTATATCTAGTTTCAATCATTACAGACTTTATATCTTCAACTAACTCTTCAGTTGAGAAAGTAACTAATTTATCTGTTATCATTACATATCCAACAGGGATACTTTGAACTATTAGTCTAGATGCTGTAAAGGAATCGTGAGGAGTGCTTATTACACTTACATTAGCCTTTTTAGCCTTTTCAAGTATGTCTTCAGTTGGAGCATGTGAACCAGTAATTATCATAAGAGATATTCCTAGGTCTAATAGTGCGTTTTGAACCTCTTCTCTATCTCCAACAATTGCAATATCACCAGCTTCAATATGATCCTTCATACTTTCAGGTTTCATTGCAGTAACTACAATTTTACCAGGGAAATGGTTTGTATTAGGATTAGCATATATTTCTTTTGCTGATAAAGTATCAACTATGTTATCAAAAGTTGTATTACTTTTTGCTAAAATTTTATTATCCCATATATCCATATAACAAGAAGTTAAGTTTGAAATAGCTAAAACTCCTAAAAGATGACCATTATCATCAGCTACAGGTAGAGTTTTTATATTTTTACTTCTCATTATGTGCCATGCCATTTTTAAAGAAATTTCAGGTGATACAGGAGTAATTCTATCAAAATCAAGATCTCCTACCTTTAATTTAACAGTTTTTAATAATTGTGGAGCTTCAACTCCAAAGTAATCTAAAATATATTGAGTTTCCATATTTACATTACCAAGTCTAACAGGAACTGCAGGCATATTGCCTGTCTTATTTTTAAATTCGGCATATGCAAATGCTGAACATATTGAGTCAGAATCTGGATTTTTATGCCCAGTTACGTATATTACATCTTTCAAGTTATTACCCTCCTTAGTTTATAAATCGCCTATACATATTCTATATTTATATTTTAATTTTGTAAAGATATCTAATAGAAGTATGTGTAGAATTTTAGCTAATTAAACCAGAGAATTTAAAAGTATAAATAAAATCTTAGTAATGTTTATAAAAAAATCATATCTATAGATTTACTAAATATAATATATAGAAACTATTATAAGGAGGACAACCGGTGATACAGGAACGAGAAATGTCAATGGGACTAACTACAAAGGAAGCAGAAAAAAGACAAAAAAACTATGGATTAAATGAAATATCTCATAAGAAGAAGTCATCACCTATAGTAATATTTTTATCTCAATTTAATGATTTTATAGTTTGGGTATTAATAGCAGCAACCATTATATCTGGATTAATGGGAGATATGGCAGACTCTATTACAATACTTATAATAGTAGTTGTAAATGCAATTATGGGTTTTGTACAAGAGTATAGAACTGAAAAGTCATTAGAAGCCTTAAAGGAACTTGCAGCACCTACTTGTAAGGTTATAAGGGATGGGATTTTAAAAGTAATAAATTCTATAGAAGTTACTTTAGGAGACTTAATAATTTTAGAAGCTGGAGATAGAATACCTGCTGATGGAAGTTTTGTTGAATCATCAGGAATAATGGTAGATGAATCACTTTTAACAGGGGAGTCAGTTGGGGTTTCGAAGGACTCAAAAAAAGGAAAGAACCAAGGATTTATGGGAACTACAATATTAAAAGGAAGAGGTGCTTTACTTATTGACAGTATTGGGATGAGTACTGAAATGGGGAAAATAGCAAATCTTTTAGATAATATAGAAGAAGAAAAATCTCCACTTAGAGAGAGGTTAGATGCACTAGGAAAAATTCTTGTAGCACTTTGTTTAGTAATATGTGCTGTTGTAACTGTTCTTGGAATACTTAGAGGAAACGAAATTACAGAAATGTTTTTGCTTGGAGTTTCATTAGCAGTAGCAGCTATACCAGAGGGATTAGCAGCTATAGTAACAGTTGCACTTGCTTTAGGTGTATCTAGAATGCTGAAGAAAAATGCATTAGTTAGGAAGCTTCCAGCTGTAGAAACATTAGGATGTACTTCAGTAATATGTTCTGATAAAACAGGAACTCTTACACAAAATAAAATGACAGTAAAAGAAGTCTATATTAATGGTAGAATTTATGATTTAGATAAGGAAGAATTAAAAAATTATTCAATTTTAATGAAGGCTTTTGTATACTGTAACGATTTTAATTATGATTTTAATAGTAAAAATATAGAAAAGGCTCTTTTAGGAGATCCTACTGAAACTGCTTTAGTAAAAGCTTTTTTTAATGAAGTAAATGTTTTAAAGGACTTTATGTCAAAGGCAAGTAGAACCTTCGATATTCCTTTTGATTCTAATAGAAAGATGATGAGTGTTATAGTTAAAGAAGGAAATAAAGAAGTTTGTTATATGAAGGGTGCGCCAGAAAGAGTAATAGAAAGATGTACACATATATTAGAAAATGGAGTGGTTAAGCCATTAACACATCAAAAGAAAAGACAAGTTGCTTCATATATAGAAGCTATGTCTAATAGGGCTCTTAGATGTATTGCATCTGCTTACAAGGAAACAGGATTAATCAGAGGAGAAGATTTAGAAAAAGACTTAATTTTTCTAGGAGTTGCAGGTAGTATTGATCCACCAAGAGTGGAAGTTAGAGATGCAGTTTTAAAATGTAAGCTTGCAGGTATACAACCAGTAATGATTACTGGAGATCATAAAAATACAGCTTTAGCTATTGCTAAGTCAATAAATATTTGTAATACAGATGATCAAGCTATTACAGGAGAAGAAATAGAAAAAATTAGTGATGAGGAATTAATAAAAAAGGTAAAAAATATTAGAGTTTTTGCTAGAGTATCTCCACATCACAAACTTAGAATTGTTAAGGCATTTAAAAAACAAAATAATATAGTTGCTATGACAGGAGATGGTGTTAATGATGCGCCTGCCATTAAAGAAGCTGATATAGGGATTGCTATGGGAATATCAGGTACAGATGTAACAAAGGAAGCTGCATCTATGGTATTAATGGATGATAATTTTGCAACTATAGTTTCAGCTGTAGAAGAAGGCAGAATAATATATGATAATATAAGAAAATTTATTAGATACTTATTATCTTGCAATTTAGGGGAAGTACTTACAATGTTTTTAGCATCAATTTTTTATTTACCTAATCCCCTAACACCTATTCAGATTTTATTTGTAAATTTAGCTACAGATGGTCTTCCTGCCATAGCTCTTGG
Organism: Clostridium sp.; assembly: GCF_021443865.1. Lineage (GTDB taxonomy): Bacteria > Bacillota > Clostridia > Clostridiales > Clostridiaceae > Clostridium. The sequence goes on along the minus strand of NZ_JABUTB010000072.1, from coordinate 6,331 downwards.
AGTTGATCCTCCAGATAAGGATATAATGATGCAACAACCGAGACAAAAGGGAGAAAGTATATTTGCAAGAGGATTATGGTCAAAGATAGTAATTAGAGGATGTTTAATTGGAGTATGCACATTATTAGCCTTTATGACAGGTAGATTATATGGAATGGATTTAGCTACTTGTAGAACAATTGCTTTAATTACATTAGTTATGTCTCAGCTTTTACATGTATTTGAGTGTAGATCTGAAAGACATTCAATTTTTGAAATTAAAGTTTTTAGTAATCCATATTTAGTAGGAGCAGTATTAGTTTCAATATCTATGGTACTTGCAATATTATATATACCTTTCCTAGCTAATGTATTTAATACAATACCATTATCCTTAGGTCAATGGGCTATAGTTTTATTTTATTCAGGTGTAATATTCTTAATAAATAGTTTATACCTATTTATTAAGTCTAGATAATAGTTTAAAAACTATATGAAAAATTCTATATTTAAAATTAGAGATTGCTTATGCAATCTCTTTTTGTAGTTCATATAAAAACACTTGTACATGAACTAAAAACATGATAATATAAATAAAGGGAGATTAACCAAGATTTGGGGTGATTTTATGAGGTTTATTAGTACTAGAGGAGGAGAAAAAGATATATCTTCTTCACAAGCAATTATTAATGGAATTTCTAAAGATGGGGGATTATATGTTCCTGAAGGTTTTCCAAATTTATTTGAGAAACTTAAATGTAATACCACCGCAACTTATGAGGATATTGCTTTAGAGGTCTTAAAAGCATATTTTACTGATTTTAATACTGAAGAACTTAAGACTGCCATAAGTAATGCTTACACAAATCGCTTTAAGGTAGTAGAAAAAAATAATTTTCTAGAATTATATCATGGTCCCACTTCAGCGTTTAAAGACGCAGCATTATTATTTTTACCACAGATTATGAAGCTTGCAAAAAATAAGCTTAATATTAATGAAGAAATAGTAATTTTAGCAGCAACTTCTGGAGATACTGGCAAAGCAGCACTAGAAGGCTTTAAAAATGTAGATGGGTTTAAGGTTATGGTTTATTATCCTAAAGAGGGTGTAAGTCCTGTACAAGAAATGCAGATGGTTACACAAGAAGGGAATAATGTAAGAGTAGTTGGAATTAAGGGGAATTTTGATGATGCTCAAAATGGAGTAAAAGAATTATTTGGGGATAAGGCTTTTAGAGAAGATTTAAAAGAAAAGAATTTTTTACTATCTTCTGCTAACTCAATTAATATTGGAAGGTTAATACCACAAATTGTTTATTATTTTTATGGTTACTTCCAATTAATCAATAAGCAACAAATAGAAAAGGGGAAAAAAATAAATATAGTAGTGCCTACTGGGAATTTCGGAAATATACTTGCTGCATATTATGCAAGGGAAATGGGGCTTCCTATTGCAAAGTTCATATGTGCATCTAACGAAAACAATGTACTTTCAGATTTCTTTAATAAGGGAGTATACGATAAAAGGAGAGAACTAATTTTAACAGCATCTCCTTCTATGGATATATTAGTTTCATCAAATTTAGAAAGGCTTTTGTTTGAAGCAAGTGGTAGGGATTGCAAAGAGATAAAGAATCTAATGGAAGATTTAAATTCTAAGGGTATATATAATGTAAATGAAAAAATTAAAAATAATTTAAAGGACTTTTATGGTAATTATGCTGAAACAGAGGAAGTTTGTAAAGCAATAAAGGAATTATATAATAAAGAATGTTATTTAGTGGATACTCATACTGCAGTAGCTTATGTTGTTTTAAATAAGTATATAAGTGATACTAAAGATGAGACACCATATTTAATAGCTTCCACAGCAAGTCCATATAAATTTCCAAGGAGTATTTTAAAGGCGTTAGACTTAGATATTGGTAAAGCCAGTGATTTCAAGGCAATTGATAAGCTTTATGATTATTCAAAAGTTAATATACCAGATAATTTAATAGATTTAAATAAGAAAGAAGTAATTCATAATTTTACTTCAGAAGTCAATGAGTTGAAAAATTCTTTATTAGATTTTTTAGGAGATAAAAATGATTAGGGTTAGAGTGCCAGCTACATCAGCCAATATGGGACCAGGCTTTGATTCCTTAGGTATAGCTTTAAATTTATATAATGAATTTGAATTTTCAGAAGAGGGTACAGAAAATAAATTCTATGGATTTAAAGATGAATTTTGTAATGAAGAAAATATGGTTTATAAAGCTATGATGTCTTGCTTTGAAAAATGTAAATATAAGCCTAAGGGGATAAAAATAAATTTACTAAGAGAAGATATTCCTATATCTAGAGGATTAGGATCAAGTTCAACCTGTATAGTAGCTGGGCTTTTAGGGGCAAACAGTATAATGGGAAATCCATTAACACTTAATGAACTGTTTAAAATTGGAGTTGAAATTGAAGGGCATCCAGACAATATAGCACCGGCCTTTTTTGGAGGATTGGTTGTATCAGTATTAGAATATGGAGAAGTAGCATATAATAAAATTGATATAAAGAGCGGAATTACTTTTGTAGCTATAATTCCTGATTTTGAATTATCTACATCTGATGCAAGAAAGGTCTTACCAAAGGAAGTTGAATTTAAAGATGCAGTATATAATATTAGTAGGGTATCTTTAATGATTTCTGCTTTTGTAAATGGTAATTATGACTTATTAAAATATGGATGTAAGGATGCTATTCATGAAAAATATAGAAGTCCATTAATTAAAAATTATGATTTAGTCTATAATAAATGTATATCTTTTGGGGCCTTAAGTTGTTTTTTAAGTGGGGCAGGACCAACTATTATGGTCCTTATAAAAAATGATGAAAAGGAAATAATTAATAAAATAAAAGACTTTTTAAAAAGTGAAGGTATTTCTTGGATGGTTAAGGAACTTGCTATAGATAATTTGGGGGCCGTAGTATATAAAGGTGATAATTATGAAGGGTAACTTTTTAATTGTTGATAAAAGAGCATTACCAGATGTTTATGAAAAAGTTGTAGATGCTAAAAGATTACTAAAAGAAGGTAAGGTAAAGGATGTTACTGAAGCTGCTAAAACTGTTAATATTAGTAGAAGTGTATATTACAAGTATAAAGAAACTGTTTTCGATTTAGCAGAAACAGATCTAGGACAGAAGGTAACTATAAACTTAATCATTAACGATAATAAGGGTGTGCTATCAGAAATATTAAATTATATTTCTGAAGAAGGTGGTAATATAATAACTATTAATCAAGGAATACCTATTAATAAAAAAGCTAATGTAAGTCTTACTATTAATATTTCATCTATTAATGGAGATTTAACTACTTTAATTGAGAGTTTATCTAAAATTAAAGATGTTGAAAAAGTTGATTTTATAGCAATGGAGTAAATATCTAGAGGATAATATATTAAAAGGGCTATTTAAAAATAGCCTTTTTTTTATCTTTACCTTTATTTATTTTTAGAAATTTGTTATATTAAGTGTAAATCTATTGTAAAATGCTAAAGGGAGGGATAAACTTTGGAAATTTATTTTGACAATAGTGCAACAACAAAACCTTATAAAGAAGTAATAGAAGAAACAGCAAGAGCCATGGAGGAATATTTCGGCAATCCATCATCTCTCCATAAATTAGGAATAAAAGCTGAAAAGAAAATAACTGATGCAAGAGAGTTTATAGCTAAAAGTTTAAATGCTTCTAAGGATGAAATATTATTTACATCAGGAGGAAGTGAAGGAAATAATTTAGCAATAAAGGGTTTAGCAAAACCTGGTCATCATGTTATTACTACTAAATTTGAGCATCATTCAGTATTAATGACTTATAAAGAATTAGAAAAGAATGGTGTAAAAGTTACATATTTAAATGTTGATAAAGAGGGAAAAATATCATTAGAAGAATTAGAAAACTCTATTTCAAAGGATACAGTTTTAGTTTCAATAATGCATGTAAATAATGAAATGGGAGCAATTCAAGATATTGAAGGTATAGGAAAGCTAATAAAGGAAAAAAGCTCTAGAGCAAGATTTCACGTAGATGCTGTTCAGTCATATGGAAAGCTAAACATAGATGTAAAAAAGATGAATATTGATATGTTAACAGCAGCAGGACATAAAATACATGGACCTAAGGGTGTTGGATTTATATATTTAAAAAAAGGAATAGTATTAAATCCATTAATAAATGGTGGAAGTCAAGAAGCTGGAATAAGAGGAGGAACTCATAATGTTCCAGGAATAATTGGCCTTTATAAAGCTGCAGAAATTACTATGGAAAATATTAATTCTAGTTTTGAATATGTAAAAACTCTTAAAGAGTATATGATAGATAGATTAGGAGAAATAAATAATATAAGAATAAATAGCCCTTTACAGGATGATTTTACTCCTTATATTTTAAATGTATCTTTCATAGGAGTTAAAGCAGAAGTATTACTACATTTATTAGAGGAAAATGATATTTATGTTGCTACAGGTTCAGCTTGTACCTCAAAAACAAGTGCTGTTCAAGGAAGTTATGTTATTAAAGAATTAGGTCTAAATAAAGCAGAAGTTGAAAGTGCTATTAGATTTTCATTTTCTAAAAATAATACAAAAGAAGAAGTTGATAAGGTTATAGAAGTACTAAAAAGTTCACTAACATTTTTGAGGAGAGTAAAAAGATGAATAAATTAATATTAGTAAAATATGCATCAGAAATATTTCTAAAGGGATTAAATAGAAATAAATTTGAAAAGAAATTAAGAGATAATATAAAAAGAAAATTAAAAGGTCTTGAGTATTCTTTAATTTCTGATCAAGGTAGATATTTCATTAAGGCAGATAATATTGAAGAAGCTACTGAAAGAGTAAGAAAAGTATTTGGAGTAGCTGAAGTATGTATTGTTACTGAAGTTCCAAGAGATATGCAAGCTATAAAAGAAGAAGCATTAAGAAAGGTTCAAGAAGCTAACCCTAAGAATTTTAAAATAGAAACTAATAGAGCTAATAAAGCCTTTCCTAAGAACTCTTTAGAAACATCTAAAGAAGTAGGAGCTTTTGTAGTTTATAATATGAATGGATTAGAAGTTAAGGTGAAGAATCCAGATTGCCTAGTAAATATTGAAATTAGAGAAAATGCATATATTTATACAACTAAAGATAAAATTAAAGGTGTTGGAGGACTTCCATACGGAATTAATGGAAGTACTATGCTAATGTTATCAGGTGGTATAGATTCACCAGTTGCTGGTTATTTAATGGCTAGAAGAGGTGTTGAATTACACTGTGTATATTATCATAGTCATCCTTATACTTCTGAAAGAGCAAAGGATAAGGTTAAAGATTTAGCTAAGATACTATCAAATTATACTGAAAGAGTTAATCTGCATATAGTACCTTTTACAGAAATACAAATGGCTATTATAGATGGATGTAGAGAAGATGAATTAACTATAATCATGAGAAGATTTATGATGAGGGTTGCATGTTCATTAGCTGAAAAGTATGGAATTCAATCAGTAGCAACAGGAGAAAGTATAGGTCAAGTGGCTAGCCAAACTATGGAAGGATTAATAGTAAGTAATGATTGTGCTGATAGACCGGTATTTAGACCATTAATAGCTATGGATAAAACTGATATTATGGATATAGCAAGAGAAATAGATACTTATGAAACGTCAATATTACCATATGAAGATTGCTGTACAATATTCGTTCCAAAGCATCCTAAGACAAAGCCAAGATTAGAATTAATAAGAAAATCAGAAGAAGTTTTAAATATAGAAGAATTAGTTAAAAAGGCAATTGATGAAACAGAACTTGTAGTATTTAACTAAAAAAATAACTGTCTCATAAATATGAGGCAGTTATTTTTTCTATTTAAATAAGATTTATATCTTATCTTGTTCTCATTCTTGTTGCTTGTTGTCTAGCTTTCTTTAATTGACTATGATCGAATGGTTGTAGGTCTTTCTTAGTAGTTAAATTAGCTATATTTGAAATAGTAATTACTTCAGAATCAGCTTTTCCTTTTTCACCTTCAACACCCATAATTATAACCTTATGACCTTGTTTAACATCAATAAAAGTAGGCTTTTTAAACCATTTTCTAACTTTATATTGAGTTTTAACTACACCTTTTCCCATATCTGGCTTTATTAAAATATGAGCAGTTAGCTTTCTTATAATTCCTAGTATGTTTTTTTCTTCGATTTTCACAGAAAGGACAGTTCCTGCTGTGCTTGTCATTCTATCACCGTATTTTTCCATGTATGCATCTGTGAAATATTTACTCATTTTATCTTTGAAACCCATAATTAAAACTCCTTCTATTTAAGAA
>NZ_JABUTB010000071.1:10828-14725 GCF_021443865.1 Clostridium sp. | reverse complement strand
CATTATTTTTATCTTTAGTATCTATTTTTAAAGGCTCTTTTTTATTATGTATTGCTGCCGTAGGAATTGGACTAAAAACTTATATTTCATATGATAGTAAAACTCAAAAAATTGGATTTGAAGATATGGGGGAACTTGCTACACAAACTGCCTACTGTACAGAAATAAGTGTTACAGATGAGTCAAGAGAATTATTTGGAATAACAATACCATTTACACAAAGTAAAATGATATATAGCTATGATATAGTTATAAAAGCAGGCTTCAATTTTGAAGAAATAGAATGGGAAGAAAATGAGACTAGTATTGAAGTAAAACTACCAGAGGCTAAAATACTAAGCAGTGAAATAAACTTAGATTCATTTAAAGTGTATCATGAAAATGAGAGCATCTTCACTAAGATTACTATGAAAGAAAATAATGAAAATATGAAGGGGCTAAAGCAAAATGCAGAAAAAAATGCTATTGCAAATGGGCTACTAGAAAATGCTCGTACTAATGTAGAAACAATATTAACAGGATTTTTTGGCAAAGGCTATGATTTAGATAATTATGAAATAATTTTTAAGGATAAGAAATAATTAACCCAGCAGAAGTAATTTTACCTAGCTGCTGGGTTAATTATATTACTAGAAGGCTATTTATTAGTAAAAGCTTTATTCCAATAAGCTTTAGCATCAGATTCAAGTTTACGTAACCTAACATAATAATCAGGAATTTCATTTAAGTGAGCTAAAGCTATTTTTCCAGTAATAATAGGATTGTCATTAGTTACGTTTGTAAGTAATGATCTTGTACCATGTTCAAGTTCTACATTTAGTCCTGCGGTAAAGTCATTTAAAGTAAATTTTTCCTTTGAAAAATCTATTCCTAATTCTTTGGCTATTTTGGATGCCTCAGCTTTAGTGAAAGAAGTTCGCTTTTCTACTTTATCAGACCTATTAGAAAATAAATTAATAAGTTTCATAATTAATCCTCGAATATATTCATATAGAACTAGTATATGAAGTAAGAATATATTTGTTAAAGTAATAAGAAGTATGGCACCCAAGTGTAGAGGAATCCTTGTAGGAGATCAGCAATTTTATTGGGATTTAGGCTTTCAAGTTGAGACTATTAGTGAAGTTTGGGAATGGAGTAAAGAATTTTTAATTTAGGAGCTGTTGCAACAGCTCCATACAATATAAACTTTACTTATTAATAATTTACTAATGTGTTCTATTAATTTTCCTATTGATTCATATAAAAGGCTTCCCAAATATGACCGTCAAGATCTAGGAAACTAGCTTGGTACATAAAGCCATAATCTTTTGGTTCTTGTGAACGCCTACCACCAGCTTCAAGAGCTTTTTCTACAAACATATCAACTTCATCTCTACTGGATAAAGCAAAGGAAAGTAAAAACTCTACTTGTTTGTTTGCATCTATAATTTCTTTATTAGTAAAGTTCTTAAAGTGTGATTCAGTAATAAGCATTGCAAAGGTATTATCATTTATTATCATTGATGCTGCATTTTCATCAGTAAATTGCATATTAAAAGTAAAGCCAAGTTTATCAAAGAAGTCCATTGATTTTTTTAAGTCTTTAACAGGTAGGTTAATAAATGTCATAGATAGTTTAAACATATTTAATCACTCCTATTATATATATTTTACCAAATGGTAAATTATATAAATAATACTCTTAAACTATTTATATGTAAAGTCATATTTAATAGAAGTTTTGTGAAATAATATATACTAAGTATTATTATATTAATATTAATAATGTGAATATAGATTGAATAATTAATAATCCTAATGTAAAATGGTGGAAAGAAAGCTAGAAGGAGTGTTGTTATGGATAAATTGGATTTTATATACAAGAGAAAAAGTATCAGAGATTATAAAGAGGGAGAAGTTCCAAAGGAAGATATTTTAAAATTATTACATGCAGCTACATATGCACCTTCACCAAAACATCAGCAAAACTGGCATTTTGTAGTTGTTCAAAATAAAGAGATAATAAATAAAATGGCTGAAGCTGTTACTGAAAGCCATACCAATATAGCTTCTCTTGCTAGAAGTGAAGAAGAGAAGAAAAGATTTATGAAGGTTCTTCCATATTATTTAAATTTCCAAAGATCATCATGTGCAATAATAGTGTATGGAAAACAATATGATATGATTGAAGAAAAAATATTAAGAGCTAATAATGTAGATGAAGCAGTTATTGAAATGCTTAGATCACCACAATCAGATGCACAAGGCATAGGAGCAGCTGTAGAAAACTTTTTATTAGGTGCTGCGGCTATGGGATATGGAGCTTGTTATATGACAGGACCTGCTCATGCTAAGGAAAGAATTGAAAAAATAATAGGTTTTGAAAAGCCAGAGTATTCATTAATGGCCATTATTTCCTTGGGAATACCAGCGGATAATACACCAGAACAAGCACCACGTAAACCTTTAGAAGAAGTGGTTACATTTATATAAAATATTAATTACATAAATAAAAGCCCTGAAATTCTTAATATTGCAGGGCTTTTTATTTTAATTTAAAAATTAAATCACTTATGTAATTTTAAATATAGCCTTAAGAAAGGAATCCTATAAAGCCATATATAATACCAATATTTATAAAGTCTATAAATAGTGATCCTACTATAGGAACAACAAAGAATGCAGTTTTAGAATATAAGTACTCATCAGAAACTGAATTCATATTTGCCATTGCATTTGATGTAGAACCCATTGCAAATCCAGTTAATCCTGCTACCATTACAGCTGAGTCATAATTTTTACCCATTAATGGATAGGATACAAACATTCCATAAAGGTACATCATTAAACATTGAGCTAAAAGTAATATTAGCATTGGAAGAGCTAAGTCTACTAAGTGCCATAGTTTTAATGTTATAAGCGCCATGCCTAGGAATAGACTTAATGATACTTCTCCTACCACTTCAATTTCTTCTAAAGGAATCTTAAATTTAGTTGAATTGTCTGAGATATTTCTCATAATAGCTGCTACAACCATAGATCCTATATATGGAGGAAAGTTTGCTCCACCTAAAAATCCGCCAACAAATTTGTTTAAAGCATCAGTTAAATAAGTTCCAAGGGCCATAGCTATTAATATTTGGAAGAAAGCCATACTGATTTTATTAGTATCAAGTGTAGTCTTCTTAGTTTCTATAATAGATAAGTCGATGTTATTATCATCAGATTCGTCAGATGTTTTTTTATTTACAAGCTTGTCTTTAACAATTAAGCGAATAGCCATAGGACTACCAAGTAATGATCCTGCAATAACTCCAAATGTGGATGCTGTTAAGGCTACTGTTAGAGCCTCTGGATGTCCCAAAGCCTCAATACTAGGAGCTACAGCGGCTGATGTACCATGACCTCCTGTTAAAGAAGGTGAGGCTGTAAGTAGTGCTAAAAGAGGATTTATCCCTATAAATTCCGATAAACCAACAGCTAATACATTTTGAAGTACAGCTAACACCACTGATATAAGTAAAAATACAAATATTTTTTTACCTCCAACTTTAAGCATTTTAAGACTTGCATTAAAGCCAACAGTACAAAAAAACATAGTTTGAAAAAATGTTTGAAGAGTTGTATCAAAGTTAAATATAACGATATCATTTTGTCTAAGAATCATATGTAATATTGAGAATAGAAGTCCACCAATTACTGGTGAAGGTATAGCATACCTTGAGAATAAAGAAAATTTTCCTTTAACTGCTTTTCCAATAAGAAGGGAAACAACAGCTAATCCAATAGTTTGAATCATGTTTAATTCAATTGTCATTTAAACGCCCCCCAAAAAATTCATAGACTTTTTGAAATTATCAGGTAAGGAAAATTTAAAGATTTTGAAAATGTCTCTATATTAAATATAAATGATAA
>NZ_JABUTB010000071.1:0-10612 GCF_021443865.1 Clostridium sp. | reverse complement strand
TAGTATAATTAAATTTTAATTTATTAATATAAAGGAAAACCCTAGAGTTAAATCTTATAGATTTAGATCTAGGGTTTTGAAAATTTATTTATTAAAAGTTTTATAAAGCTTTTTCAATTAAATCTGATAAACTTGTTTTATTACTTTTACTTTTCCTAATTACTACAGTTATAGCAAGTATTGAGAAAATAGCACCTATTGTTAAAAGAACAGTTATTTGAGGTACTATTGATAATCCAGTAGATAATCCATTTCTAAATCCATCAACAGTATATGTAAATGGCATATACTTGTGAATAGAGTTAAAGAAAGGAGCTGAAAGTTCTATAGGATAAGTTCCAGCAGAACCACTTAATTGTAAAATCATAAATATTAGTAGAAGGAAACTTCCTACTTTTCCTAAAATTAAATTCATTAAATAAACAATAGCCATAAATACTAAGGCAACACATATTGCAAATATATAAGTTTTGCCTATATAAGCAGGTTCAAGTCCATTAATTAGAATAAGTGCAGTAATCATAACTATCGCTTCAGAAACTGCTATAGTGAAAAGTTTTAATACTTTTTTTGGCCAAAAGGCTTTTGGATTTTCTTTTCCCTTTTCAAGATCTCTTTCTGCAGGGAATAATATACCTAAGGCTAGACAACCTACCCATAGGGCAACACTCATCATATATGCTGACATTGCACTACCATTATTAGCAATATGAGAATTAACTGATTCAATACCTTCTACAGGAGCTGCAAACATTTCTTTTGATTCATCAGATAATTTAGTATTGCTAATAGTATTTGCTCCTTCTTTAAGGGAATCTTTTAATGTTGATGAACCCTCTTTTAATTTATTAGCTCCGTCACCTAATTCAAGGGAGCCATAATAAAGCTTGGAAGCACCATCAGAAATAGATTTAGAAGCTGAATTTATTGTACTAATTCCTGATTTTAATGAATCATTATTTTGTGATAATGTATTTAATCCTTCAGTTAAGGCATTTGAACCTTCAGCAATTTGTCCAATTCCACTAGTTAAGGCAGGAACTGAAGTATTTAAAGTAGATGTTCCATTAGCTAAGTTTTCAGCACCACTAACAATAGCATTAGAGTTTGAATTTAATTCATTAGCACCATCATAAAGTTTAGAAGCTCCAGGTATTATTTGAGTATCTAATGCAGTTCCTACATTATTAAGTCCTGAATATAAATTATTTATAGTAGCTGTAGTTTTACCTATAAGTAAATCTGAACTACTAGCAAGAGTACCTAAAGATGTTTTTAATTGATCAACTTGTCCAGAAACTTCAGATATTCCTTTTACAGCTAAACCTAAATTATTAGATGCTGATAAAGTTTCGCTACCTATATTAGTTAGTTCATTACCTAAACTAGCAATAGGAGCAGATAAATTATTTATAATCTCATCTTGAGTGGTTTTATCTAATGCCTTAAACCAATCAGCTTCCTTAGTTTTAGCAATGTTTAATTTAATTTCATTAATGTATTTTGAAGAATTTTGTAATGAATTATTTACATTTTTTAAGTTTGTTCCCAAAGCTGTAAAGTTAGAAGTTAAATCATTACTTGAATCACCTTGAATAGCATTATTAATTTCATTTATACCTGAATTTAAACTATCCAAGGAAGTAGTTAAAGTTTTAATATCTTCACTATTTTTATCATTAACTGACTTACTTATAGAAGAAGATAAGGAATTTAAACCACCAAGAAGAGTTTCACTTCCTTTTTGTAAACCTGATACTCCAGAAGTATAACCTTTTAAGCCGGTATATAGGCTATTAGCACCATCATTAAGCTTACTTACTCCATCAGGAAGACTTGAAGATTTAGTATTTAAGGTATTTATTCCTGTATTTAAACTTTCAGAACCATCCTTTATTTTGTTTACAGCGGCTAAGTAGTCATTGATACCTAATTCATATTTATTTATTCCATCTGTAAAAGTTAAGCTGCTATCAGATAAAACTTTTAAATTTGAACTTAAAGTATCAGATCCATTTTTTAATGATACTAATCCATCTTTTATTTGAGAGGCACCGTCAGAGGCATCGGATAACTTAACTCCTATTGAAGAAAATTCATCAAATATAGATTTAGCATAAATTTCAGTAACGCTATTTTCTATAGATGTTGTTATTTTTTGAACTGCTGATTCACTCATTTTAGAGGCAATATAGTTTTTCCCAGGGTTTGTTTTGTATTGTAATTCCATTTTTTGAGGGTTGTCCTCTAAAAGAGTTGTGGCATTATAAGAGAAATTTTCAGGAATCGTAATTATCATATAATAAGTTCCATCATCTAATCCCTTCTGAGCTGTTTCAGAATCTATAAAATTAAAGTTAAGTGCAGCGCTTTCCTTAAGATTTTTAACTAGCTCATCTCCTACAGCTAAATTTTTATCATTATATTCATGAGGCTTATCTAAATTTACGACAGCTACAGGTAGCTTATCTACGTTTCCATAAGGATCCCACATTGATCCTAAGAAAATAGTAGTATAAATAGTCGGAATTAATATAACGGCTATAACTGCGATAAATTTGATAATTTTAAGTAAATTTGATTTGTCTTCTTTCAACTCATCCATAATATCACCTTCCTATTTTATTTCATTTTTCATTAATGTATCCTGTGAACGTTATTGAACACGGTGTTGTTTTTTGCTTTAACATTTATTATAATTACAGTAAGTTTTAAAGGCAATAATCAATATTATTGGAGAAGTTTATTAATGAACACATTGAATGATAAATGTTCAGAAAGGATGTTTTTATGGAGAATAAGGATAGAAGAATAAGAAAAACAAGAGATATATTAAAGAAAAGTTTAATAGCTCTTATGAAAGAAAAGAATATAAGTTCAATTACAGTAAAAGAATTGTGTGAAAAAGCTGATATAAACAGAGGGACATTTTATTTACATTATAAAGATGTATTTCATATGTTAGATGAAATTGAAAAGGAACTTTTTGAAGAATTTCAAAATATGATATTATCTCATAAGATTTCTCCAGAGAAAATTGAAACGAAACCTATATTAAAGGATATATATACTTTTATAGCAGATAATAGAGATTTCTGTATTGTTATTTTATGTAAAAGAGGAGATATGGGATTTATTAAAAAAATAGTCTCTGTAATATATGAAAAGGGATATAGTGATTGGTCTAATATTTTGAAGAAGAATGATAAGGATCTTTTTGATAAGTATTATTCATTTATTTTATTTGGAGTTATTGGATTAATAGATCATTGGCTAAATAATGGTCTTAAAGAGTCCGTAGATTATATGGCAACATTAACAGAAAATATAATTATCAATGGATTAAAATCCGTAAATTAATTTAATTTATAAATATTAATGGTAATATTAATATATAAGATTAAATTTTATAGGGGATGATTATGTGATTTATTTAGATTACAATGCTACCACACCAATAGATAAGGAAGTTGCTGAGGCTATGCTTCCATATATATATGGGAATTATGGAAATCCATCAAGCAACCATGAGCTAGGAGTTACTGCTAAAGGAGCTGTTGAGAGGGCAAGAGAGCAAGTTTCAGAATTAATAAATTCTTCACCAGAGGAGATAATCTTTACAAGTGGAGGAAGCGAATCAAATAATATGGTTATTAAGGGGGTAGCTTATACCTTTAATGGCAATGGAAATCATATTATAACATCTCAGGTAGAACATCCAGCAATACTTAATCCATGTAATTTTCTTGAGAAATTAGGATATAAGGTAAGTTATGTATCAGTTGATAAATATGGAATAGTAAATCTTTCAGAACTTGAAAGATTAATTACAGATAAGACTATACTTGTTTCCATTATGCATTCTAATAATGAAACAGGTACTCTTCAGCCAATTGAAGAGATATCTAAAATGTGCAAGAAATATGGCGTTTTATTACATACAGATGCTTCACAATCCTTAGGTAAGATCCCCGTAGATGTTACTAAATTAGGTGTTGATTTTCTAACAATTGCTGGGCATAAGTTGTATGCACCTAAGGGAATTGGTGCATTGTACATTAAGAAGGGTATTAATATAGAGCCATTAATTCATGGTGCAGGTCATGAAAATGGAAGACGTGCAGGAACTGAAAATATTATTTTTGATGTTGCACTTGGAAAGGCTTGTGAAATTGCAAAGAAGCAATTAAATAATAATGAAATAAAATTATTAACGGATTATTTTTATAGTAGGCTTAAAGAGAAATTTGGCGAAAAGATACATTTAAATGGTCATTTAGAAAATAAGCTTCCTAATACATTAAATGTTAGCTTTTTAGGTATTAATGGACATGAGGTCTTAGATAAGCTAACTAATGTTTTAGCATCTACTGGATCAGCTTGTCATTCAGGGAGTACTTCTATATCACCAGTATTAAAAGCTATGGGAGTTTCTGAAGAGGTTGGCCGTGGAGCTGTACGTTTTAGTCTTGGTAGATATACCACTAAAGAAGAGATTGATTTTGTTATAAATGAAATAAATAAAACTTTAAATTATTAAGGAGGAAGAGTAATGAAACTTGGAGTTATTATTGAAACTAAAGAATTTGAAAAAGCTTGGAATGCTTTTAGATTTGCAGTAACCGCAAAGAAAAAGGGACATGAAGTGAAGGTGTTTTTAATGGGAGAAGCTGTGGAATGTGAGACACTTACACATGAAAAGTTTAATGTATCAGAACAACTTAAGGAGTTTAGTAAAGTTGGAGGAGAAATTCTAGCTTGCGGAACTTGTTTAAAATCTAGAAATATGAAGGAAACTAATACATGTCCAATGTCTACAATGATTGATTGTGTAGAAATGGTTGAATGGGCAGATAAAACAGTAACCTTCTAGAGAAATATTAGATGTGATTTCAATGATTACTAAACAAGAAGAGATAGAGGAGGATAAGAATGAAATATAAAGTTATTAATAAGGATGATAAAAGTTATATACTATTTGATGAAAATAAAATATGCTCAGAAGAAGAAATTATAGATGTTATATCAGCAATATTTAGTGAAAATACATCATTAGTAGTAATTGATAAGAATGTTCTTTCAGAAGAATTTTATGATTTAAAAACAAAGCTATTAGGAATGGCTTTACAAAAATTTATTAACTATCATGTTAAGGTAGCTTTCATTATTGAAGAAGACAGGGTACTAAGCGATAGGTTTAAGGAGCTAATTTTAGAAATAAATAAGGGAAATAATTTTAGAGCTTGTAATAGTATAGTTGATGCGGAAAATTGGTTATTAGGTTAATAAAAATTAGTGTATATTTCAATAGTCTTAGATTCTAAGTACTCTAAGACTATTTTGTTTATAATAAGTACATTATAAAATCATTGAGTGATATAATTAAAGTATATTTATGGAAAATATATGAATTTATAATGGAGGATTATAGATGAAAAATAAATTAGGAAAGAAGTTTTGGGCAACCCTTGTTATATTTGGGCTTATAGGTCAAATTGCATGGGTTATTGAGAATATGTATTTAAACGTATTCATTTATAAAGTGTTTAATGCATCAGCAGCTGATATTTCCTTAATGGTTGGGGCTAGCTCAATAGCGGCTACATTAACAACTCTTTTAATAGGAGCATTATCAGATAAGCTTGGAAATAGAAAAATATTTATTTGTGTTGGCTATATAATGTGGGGAATTTCAATACTTTCATTTTCATTTATAAGAATGGATATTTTAACCCCAATAGCAGGAAGTACTTTAGCTGCTGCCTCTCTAGGAATATTATTAGTTATAATATTAGATTGTATTATGACCTTCTTTGGATCAGCTGCCAATGATGCCTCCTTTAATGCTTGGATAACTGATTGGGGAAATGATAGTAATAGGGGAAGGATAGAAGGGATTAATTCTATGATGCCATTAGCATCTATTCTAATAGTCTTTGGTGGGTTTATGGCATTTAATTTAGACTTACAATCTAGCTGGAGTGCTATTTTTATAATTATAGGTATAAGTGTTACTATTATTGGTTTATTAGGTTTTATACTAGTAGAAGATAATGTAATAACCACATCTGAAACAAATAACTACCTAGAAAATGTTTTATATAGCTTTAAAGCCTCTGTTATAAAAGAAAATAAACTTCTATATACAGTAGTTGGTGCATTTTCTATCTTTGGAATTTCTATTAATATTTTTATGCCATATTTAATTCTTTATTATGAGAAGACTTTAAGGATAGCTAATTATGTAATTATTATGGCTCCTGCAATTATAATTGCTGCAATAGTAACTTCATTTTATGGAAAGCTATATGATATGCTTGGATTTAAGATGTCTGTAATTCCAAGTATTATTATACTTATGATAGGCTATACTATACTATTTTTCAGTACAAGCACTCTTTACGTGTTTATTGGTTCTTTATTTATGATGATAGGATATTTAACAGGAATGGCTTGCTTTGGAGCAATGATAAGAGATAATATTCCAGAAAACAAAGCAGGATTATTTCAAGGATTACGTATATTAGGACAAGTTCTTATACCTGGAATTATTGGACCAACAATTGGAGCATTAGTTTTAAATAATGCAAAAACAATTTTAAATAATGATGGTACTACTTCCTTTATTCCAGATAGAAGAATATATTTTGCTGCCTTTATAGTAGCTACACTTCTTCTTTTTATATTATATTTAATTTTTAAAATGATAAGAGAAGAGCATTGGAATCTTACTACAGATAAAGAAATTGATTGGACAGAGTACCCAAGACCACAAATGAAAAGAGATTCTTACTTTAGTTTAAATGGAAAGTGGAAGCTAAATGATGAAGATATAATTGTTCCATTTCCACCTCAATCTAATTTATCTGGTTATAAAAAAACAGTAGGGAAGCATTTAACTTATGAAAAACACTTTAGTTTGCCTAATAATTTTATAAAAGATAAAGTGATTTTACAATTTGGTGCTGTAGATCAAATTGCAGAGGTTTGGGTGAATAATAAACAGTTAATGAAACATGAAGGTGGATATTTACCTTTTTCAGTAGATATAACAGAGGTATTATTTAGAGACAAAGAAAATCAGTTAGTAGTAAAGGTTACTGATGATTTATCTAAGAAGTACCCATACGGGAAGCAATGCAAAAAACGTGGTGGAATGTGGTATACCCCTGTAAGTGGAATATGGCAAACTGTATGGCTAGAAAGTGTTCCTAGAGAGTTTATTAGTAATATTAAAATAACTCCTGATATGAATGGAATAACCTGTGAGATAGATACAAATGCAACTGAATATAGGATAGATATAAATTTAGCTGGATATATTTATACAAGATATGAAAAAGATAATAAGTTTAGGATAGATTTAGATAAAGTCATATTACCAAATGGAGATAAATATAAACCTACGCTATGGACAGTTGAAAATCCATATTTATATAAAATTATTATTAGTACATCTGAAGATAAAGTGGAATCTTATTTTGCTTTGCGTACTGTAACCATATGCAAAATAGATGGAATAGAAAGAATTTGCTTAAATGATAAACCTATATTTTTACATGGAGTCTTAGACCAAGGATATTTTTGTGATGGAATCTTCCTTCCTTCAATGGAAAAGGAATTTGAAGAGGATATTTTAAGAATGAAAAATTTAGGCTTTAATATGCTAAGAAAGCATATTAAAGTGGAGCCAGAATGCTTTTATTATTATTGTGATAAGCATGGTATGTTAGTAATGCAGGATATGGTGAATAATGGATCATATTCTTTTCTTAGAGATACAGCACTTCCTACTATGGGAATGCTTAAATTAAATGATAAAAGAAGAGGGGATAAGGCTCAAAGAGAAATATTTATAAATCATACAAGAGATACAATAAATCATCTATACAATCATCCATGTATTGTTGGATATACTATATTCAATGAAGGGTGGGGGCAATTTCAAAGTGATAAGCTTTATGGGTTTGTTAAGGAAATTGATAATACTAGGTTTATAGATGCTACTTCAGGCTGGTTTATTCACGAGAAGAGCGACGTAGATAGTTTGCATATATATTTTAAAACTATAGATTTACCAAAAACAGAAAGACCACTAATAGTGTCAGAGTGTGGTGGATATTCCTATTCTATTCCTGGACATATTTATAGTAAATATAATAGTTATGGATATGGTGCTTTCGAAAGCTCTGAAATGTTAACAGACAATATTGTTGAAATGTATGAAAAAATGATTATACCAGCTATAAAAAATGGCTTAAGTGGCTGTGTTTATACCCAATTAAGTGATGTGGAGGACGAAACTAATGGAATTTACACTTATGATAGAAAGGTTTGTAAGGTAGAAGCAGAAAAAATCCTATTAATTAGTAGCAGAATCCAAGAAGAAATGAAGTAAGTAAATTAGACTCCTAATATTTAGGAGTCTAATTTATTGATATTTAATTTAAAGCACTAATTACTATTTTTAACTATACTTTTAAAGCTAATATAAGTTGTATAGAAATATCCACCGTATATTATAATAAGAGCTAATGCTATTATTATAGAAGAATTACTAAATAGATTCTTATTATAAGTGGAAAAGATTTCATTTACTACTTTCATACCAATTATGGAGTGTATAATGGCTAGTGATAAAGGTGCCATAAAATAAATTAAGGTTTGATTTAGTATTGATTTATTTATCATTTTTTCAGTAACACCTATTTTCTTAAGAGAATTATATCTAGTAAGACTATCACTTGCTTCTGATAATTGTTGTAATGCTAACACTGCAGCACTAGATATTAAAAATACTATTCCTAAATATATACCTAAGAATACAACTATTGCAGATGTACTATACACTAAAGAATATAGTTGTTCTAGGGTGTTCCCAAGAACTAAAGCAGTTGAACCATCAGGATTTCTATTTTCTAAAATATCAACATAGAATTTTGAAAACTTTTCTTCTGATTTTGCATAATTACTTTTATCATATATTACATTAAGATTTGATTGTTCTAGTGTTAATTTTCCTTTAAAGTTGTCAGGTACTATGAAATAAAGGAATTGTAATTCATAAAATACACTAGATATATTATCTTTAATTAAATTTTCATTTTTAAAGATATATTTATTATTATCAATTACTACAGAGTTCTCATTTTCAACAAATTTATGGAAGGCCTTGTTAAACTCATCATAATTTGATACAATCAAGAGCTCATTATCTTTTAAAGTTATAGGATTTTTATCTAAAAGTTTATTTATGGAATTATATTCAGATACTTTTACTGCTGATATATTATGATCTGAATAAGAATACTTCATTTCATCTATCTCTTTTTTAGTTAAATAATTCTTTAGTAATTCACTTAGATAAATATCAAGCGTGTATTGGTTGAAAAAAACATATTTTTCAGAAGAATCAAGTTTAAAGTTTATACTATTTAAAAGTTCTTCCATATCATTAATTTTTTGGACATCAGTATCAATATGAAGCTTTGCAGAGCTATCAAAGTAAGTATTACCTTTTAATGATTTATCAAAGGTACTCTTATAATTAAACATACTAAATAAGAGTGTTATAGTTAAAAATAACATAAGGCAGATAGTAGTCATAGATATAAAGTTAGTTGTTATTTTATTATTAATTTGTCTTAAAACAAATATATTTAATTTTTTAAAATATATATTTTTATTCTTTTGTATAATTTGAATTAAGAAGCTTGAGAGACTAAAGAACCATAGTAGGGTTCCAGTAACCCCCAAAACAATTGAAAGCATAAAACGATAATCATCAACAGCTAATCCAATTTTTGTTATTATAATATATGCTGATATAAGTGAGACTAGGGAGAAAATAAACAAAACAATTGAAATAATAGGATTATTAATGGTTACTTCTTCATTTTTCTTTGCTGCATTAAGCATGTCTATAAGTTTATACTTAGAAATAGTAACTTGATTAAATATCATTACTAAAATAAAGATTACTCCAAAATATAATGAAGACTTAGTTATTGAATCTATTGATATAATAAATTTATAGTTATTCATATTCACTGATAATAATTTAGCTGTAATAACTGATAGTCCTTGGGAAACTATAATCCCTAAAAAAAGACCAGCTATTAGAGATAATAATCCAATAAAAAAGGTTTCTAAAATTAAGATTCTAGAGATTTTCCTCTTAGACATACCTAGTGTCATGTATATACCTAATTCCTTCTTACGTTTCTTTATAAGAAAGTTATTAGCATAAACTATAAGACCTCCTAGAATAAAGGATACAAATATAGAGGCTCCAGCTATTAGTTTATTTAGTGTTACCATATATTCTTCTGTACTAGTATTTATATCAAGTAGTGACTTTTGAGATTCAATAGAATTAAAGGTATAAAAAATACATACTGCAAAGGTTAGGGTAAGAAAGTATATAGAATAATCCTTGAAGCTCCTTTTTACATTATTTATTGCTATTTTAGAAAACATCGCTAGCATCACCTCCAAGTAAGGTTACAATTTCAATAATCTTATTGAAAAAATCTTTTCTTGAATCATTTCCACGAATTAGTTCATTAAAAATCTTACCATCCTTAATAAATAAAATTCTATGAGCATAGCT
>NZ_JABUTB010000070.1 GCF_021443865.1 Clostridium sp. | reverse complement strand
AAAAATTCAAGAAGAAATGGATTTAAAAATAACACTAGAAAATAAAAATAGAATAATTTTAGAAGAAAATTTATTAATGAAGAAAGAACTTTCTTCATTAATAGAAGAAAATAGAAAAATTAATGAAGAACTTGAAATAGAGAAAAATATATCTGTAATGGAAAGGCTTCTTAGAAAAAGGAATTAACCTTATTGGGAACTTATAAAAATTAATATCATAAAATGAAAATATAAATTACAAAAGGAATTGGAGAAGAATATGAAATTAGATGAATATGACTATATAATGGTGTTTACTTCACATTACAGAGCACTTTATATTTATGATAGATTAAGGCTTAAAAATATAAAAACAAAGTTAGTAACAGCTCCAAATAAGATAAATATAAGCTGCACACAAGCTTTGAAGATTAAGGAAGAGGATAGGGGAAATATTAAACTAGAGATTGATAGAAATAATATTTACCCAACAGCAGTATTTAAAATTATAAAGAATGGTAAAGAAGAGGAGTATGAATTAATAGAATAGCAGAGAGGAGGGAATCCATAGTGAATGCAATAAATAAAAATACTTTTTATGTATCTAATATAGGAACTAATAAGATTTCTATAATTAATGGTGAAAACTTAAGTATTATAGATGAAATTAAAGTTGGTCCAAGACCCTTTGAAATAGACTTAGATAATAAAAATAAAATATATATTGCTACAGATAGGAATGATAAGGTTACTATTGTTGATAGTACAACAAAAGAAATAAAAAATTTACACATTCCTAATAATGGTCATATAAAGGTGGATTCCATCTCTGAAAAAATTTATGTTTCTAATACAGAAGAAGTTTACATATATGGATTAAAAGAAGATAGGTTAATTAATAAAATAAGTGGATTTGTTGCAGTTAATAGTATTGAAATAAATAGAGATGGAAGTAAACTTTTCGTTTTAGATATTTTTCAAAATGAAATAAAAATTTATGACACAGTATCACTAAGACTTTTAAGAAGTTATAAAAATATAGGTGAAAATCCAAATTGCTTCTGTATTGGAGAAGAAGAAAGGTATGTATATATAGGAAATAAAAGCATAAGTAAACTAGGGCTTAATGGAAATATAGTAGTAATTGATTTGAATTCTGATGAAATTTCCCATATAAGCTTTCCTAAAGGATCAGATGTTACAGATATTAAAGAGCGTTTAGGTATATTATATATTGTGAATTCAGGACTTAATAGATTAGAAATTATAGACACATCAAAAAATAGTATTATAGGTAGCTTAAAGACTTCCTTAAGTAAACCCAGAAAAATTAAAGCTTTAAAGGATCAAACTTTACTTCTAGCAACTAGTAAGGATAAGGATGGTAGAGGAGCATTAGATTTAATTGATATTTATAATAAAAAAATATTAAATACATTAATGTTTAAAGATAAAGACTCAAATCCCTATGACGTAGTAGCAATTCAAAAAGAAACTTATAAGAATGAAGATATATTAAGCAGTACAATGACTAATATAGAAGAAAAGAAGGGGGAGCTTATTTTAGCTAACAAAGTATTATCTACTTATAAAGAGAAGATAATATTTCAGCAAGAAAAGGTTGAGATAATTAATGGTGATAAAATAACCATAGAAGAAATACGCTTTGAAAATTGTAAGATTATTGAGGAAAGTAAAAATAAAGAGTTTATTAGTAACAAGGAAGATTATATAATACTAAATTTTGAATTTTTAATTCCATATTATATAAAATATATTGATTCTAACAAAGAAATACTAAATATTAAAGGAAACCTAAGAGGAAAACAAAAGGCTGTTTTATATATATCAAAAGAGGAAAGTGATGATTTAGATTTTATTGTTAAGTCATCTAGTAAGATTATGGCCTTTCCATATATAAGTAGTAATTTCATCATATTTGATGTTAGCTCTATTATATCAACTTATGTTATAAAAGAAGAACTTATTTTTATACCTTCTAATGAAATAAATAATAGTTTAAAGGAGGTGTAATATGAAAAGTAAGGAATGTAATGATTTTTTATTAAGAACTAAAGATAAAAAATTATTGAAGTTTTACCATAAAGAAAAAATAGGTATTATTTGCTGTGAATTTATAAATAACAAGATAGTTAATAAAAAGATTTTAGCTAAAGGGTGCCTTAAATATTTTTATATATTTGAAGATAATAATACAAATATTAATTTAATATATCAAGACTTAACAGGAAAAATTATTTTATGTCACCTAAGTGAAGGAAATGTAAATTTCAAAACTATTTTTTATACTAAGACTAATTTTATAACTCCAATTAATATTAAAGCTATTTCATTAATAGATAATTCTTTTATTTTTTATACATTAGATAGTGATCCAACTAAAGTGTATTTTCGAAATAATATTAGTTCTGAAAGCGTAATAATTTATAAAGAAAAAAGTGATATAGACATAAATTATAAAATTCTACATGACAAAGAAAATATATCCTTAATAATACTTAGCACATCTTTTAATATGTTCAAAATAATTTTTAAAACATATAACTTAAAGAATAAAAAATGGGATAACCATAGAATAATTTTCATTTCTAGGCGTTCATATATAGATTCATCATTTTGCTTAGTTGATACAAAAATTCATTCTCTATTTATTATTAATGAAGAAGGCAAGAAATCATTAATATACAAATATAACTCTTTAGAAAAAGATCAATATACACAAAGAGAATTCATTATATATGAAGATGAGAATTTATCATCTTGCTTAATTATTGAAATGAAGAATATTGTTTACTTACTTTGGATAAGTAAAAATAAGCTTTATAGCTGCTATTCTCTAAATTTTGGCGAAAGTTTTTCTAAACCACTTATTTGTATAGATAGTCTAAAAGACTGTATTAGAAAAATAGATTTTATTGATAATGGAGAACTTAAAGAAATATATCTAGGTGAAAAACTTGGAGAAATAACTTTGTTTTTAGAGAAAATAATAAAACACAACGACTCTTTCCATATAAATCATAAGGAAATAACCTATAAACCAAAAGATAAAAAAGAGGTACTACAATTAAAAATTTAATCTTTTAGTATAAGTAAATATAAGAGGAGGGAATTAAATGGAGTACAATATATTAATTGGAGGAAGTGCCGGACAAGGTCTTGATACTATAAGTGATTTTTTAGAAAAAGTCATTAAAAAATCAGGCTTTTACTTATTTTCAAACAAAGATTATATGTCAAGAGTAAGGGGAGGACATAACTTTATACAAATTAGATTTGGAGAGAATAGATTATTCGCCCACAGAGATAAATTAGATTTAATACTTGCCTTAGATGAAAATACTGTTTTATATCATAAAGAAAAGCTTGTGAAAGACGGTGTTATTATAGCTGATAAGGGAATAAAGGTTCATGATGAAAAAATATTGAAATTACCCTTATTAGAATTAGCAAAGAGTCTTAGTTTATCAAAAGCTTTTACTTCAGTTGCAGCTGGGGTAATACTGAAGTATTTTTCTATAGAAATAGAAGGAATAGAAAAATATTTTAATAGTAAGTTGTCAGAAGAAATAATTAATAAAAATATTGAAGCTGTTAAGTTAGGCTATGAATTAATAGATTCAAAGTACAAACTTCAAGGAACAGATTTATCTAATAATATTTTAATTAATGGAAATAATGCAATAGCCTTAGGAGCAATTGCAGGAGGTGTAAATTTTTACTCAGCTTATCCAATGACACCAGCAACTAGCATTATGACTTATTTAGCTAAAAAGCAAAGTGAAATAGGAATTGTTGTTGATCAAGCTGAAGATGAAATTGCTGCTATAAATTTTGCTATAGGGGCATCTTATGCTGGTGCAAGAGCTATGACTGGAAGTTCTGGAGGGGGAATATCACTTATGGTTGAGGCTTTTGGACTTGCAGGAATAACTGAAACTCCAGTTGTAGTAGTAGATTCTCAAAGACCAGGGCCAGCAACAGGATTACCAACAAGGACAGAACAAAGTGATTTAAGCTTTCTGTTAACGGCTGCACAAGGGGAATTTCCTAGAGCTGTAATAAGTATAAGAAATGCAGAAGATGGATTTTATAAAACTATAAAAGCCTTAAATTTAGCTGATAAATATCAAACTTTAGTAATTATGCTAACAGATCAATATTTAGCAGATGCCAATATAACTATTCCTAAATATGATTTAAGTAATGTTAAGATAGAAAGATATATATCTAATGGAGAAGAGTTAAAAGAAGGTGAAGAGTATAAGAGGTATAAGATTACTGAAAATGGAATATCAGAAAGAATGATACCAGGAAATTCAAAAGGGCAAACTGTCCTAGTAGATAGTGATGAGCATACAGAAGAAGCACATATTACTGAAGCTTCAAGTGTAAGAAAGGCTCAAATGGAAAAGAGAATGAAAAAGCTTCAATTAATTAAGTCTGAAATGGAAGAACCAGAATTTATGGGTAATGAAGATTTAGATATTTTATTAGTAGGTTTTGGGTCAACCTATGGAGCTTTAAAGGATGCTGTAGATGAATTGAATAGTGAAGGCATAAAGGTTGGTGCCTTAAGTTTTGGAGATATTTATCCATTGCCAGAGAAAAATTTAAGACTATATAATAATAAAGCAAAGAAAATAATAAATGTTGAACAAAATTATATAGGACAATTAGGAAAGCTTATAACTCAAGAAACAGGAATTTTAATGAGTAATAGCATATTAAAATATGATGGTAGACAAATAACAGGAAATGAAATTGTTGAAAAACTAAGAAGGGAGGAGTTTTAATGTTAGACTTAAATATTTTTAAAAGTAATGATGAAATTGCATGGTGTCCAGGCTGTGGGAACTTTGGAATTTTAATGGCATTAAAAGAAGCATTAGCAGAATTAAGTCTAATGCCTGAAGATTTGGTATTAGTATCTGGAATAGGGCAAGCAGCTAAAACTCCACATTACATTAAATCTAATGGATTTAATGGACTTCATGGAAGAGCGCTTCCACCAGCACAAGGAATAAAAATGGTTAATAAAAATTTAAAGGTTATAGTAACTAGTGGTGACGGAGATTCCTATGGAGAAGGAGGAAATCACTTTTTACATTGCATTAGAAGAAATTTAGATATTGTCCATTTAGTTCATGATAATCAAATTTATGGACTAACGAAGGGACAAGGTTCTCCAACAACAGGAAAAGGACAAGTTACTTCAATGCAATTTGAGGGAGTATATACGGAAGCTATGAACCCTTTAGCAATTGCAATAAGTGCAGGAGCTACCTTTGTTGCAAGAAGTTTTTCAGCAGATAAAGAACATCTTAAATCTATGATTAAAGAAGCAATGAATCATAAGGGGTATGCTTTAGTAGATATAATGCAACCTTGCGTTGTATTTAATAAAGTAAATACTTTTAAATGGTATAAGGATAGGATTTATAAACTAGATAATAGTTATGATTATACTAATAAATATGAAGCACTTAAAAAGGCAGAGGAATTTGGAGAGGGTGGTATACCTATAGGAATAATTTATAAGAATACCACAAAGGAAAGTTACCATGAAGTACATCCTGTACTAAAGAAGGGTGCAAATTTAATAGATAGGAAATGGAGTCCTGAGGAAACAGAAAATCTTATTAATGAGTTTTTATACAATTAAATTATTTTTATAAGAATGAAAATGGAGCTGTTGCGACAGCTTCATTTTAAGCTATTTAAATATTTTTTTACATCATTATAATTTCCTTCAAAAATAATTTTATCTTTTACATTTTCTAAGGAGTATTTATAAAGAGGATCATAATATTCCTTTAAAAATAATTCTATCCAGTATTTATGGTGCTCTATATTTTCCGTAGATAATTGGTTACTATAAGCTAAGTTTAATTCATCTATAACCCTTTTAAACTTATCTCCACCTATTCTTCTTTTTAGTCTTTCCATACTAGAATATATATAATTAAACCATTCCTTAAGGCCTTCTTCTAAGCCATATATGTTTATGTATTCTTCTTGAGCCTCAATAACATATTCATTTAAGGTATTTTCTATTCTTTCTTCAAGACTTGAGGATAAAAGAACTATGTCTCCAGAATGAAAATAATTAAAAAACTCTTGGGGAATAAAGTTTTTGCCAATGTTTTTACCTTCATCTTCAAAAACTAAGTATTTATAGCCTTTATTTTGTTTATTTATTAAATCATAGGCTAAGTTATTTTCAAAATTTATTTGAGTTGGCTGTGGTTTAACATGAGCTCCAAAAGAAGAACCTCTATGATTAGCAATTCCTTCTAAGTCTATAGAGTTTTCTAATTCCTTTAATAGCATTGTTTTACCAGAACCAGTATAGCCAGTAAGAACTATAGGTGTATAATTTTGATTTTTTTCTACCAATGAATCTAGTAAGTAATTACGAAAGGCTTTATAACCTCCTAATATTCTTGGAGTATTCATATGCAATTCATCATTTATCCATTCTTGAGCTATTCTAGATCTAGAACCTCCTCTAAAGCAATAAATTATAGAATCTGGATTTGATTTTATAAAGCTTGTCCATAACTTCAATCTATCTTCTTTAATTTTTCCAGCTACTATACTATATCCTAGTTTAGTGGCTTCTTCATTTCCTTTTTCCTTATAGCAAATTCCTATTATATGTCTTTCTTCATTATTTAATATAGGTATATTAATACTATTAGGAAAAGCTCCCTTTTCATATTCCATAGGGGCACGGACATCTATTAGTGGAGTATTATTTATTACTATACTTTTAAAATCATTAGTTTGGCATAGATTTTTATCTATCATAAATTCAACCTTCTTGTAAAAATATTTTTTCAATATTAAAATTATATATAAATAGTGAAAATATTTCAATTATTGTGACTTAGTTACATAAAAAATTTTAATTATGATTTACAATATAATTAGTAAAGAAATTATATAGGAGATGGTTAAATGTTTGGAATATTTAATAAAACTGTAGGGAAGGTTATCAATGTTAATGATATTGATAATTTAATTGGAAACATTAATTTAATAGATATAAGAGAACCTTATGAATATAGATCAGGAAGTATTAAAACTGCAAAAAACATACCAATGGGAGAACTTTTAGAAGAACCAGATAAGTACCTAGAAAAGGATAAAGAATATCATATTGTTTGCCAATCAGGCGGAAGAAGTGCTAGAGCTTGTAGCAGGTTAGAAGGATTAGGATTTGACGTAGTAAATGTTGCAGGTGGAGTAGGATCTTACGTTGGAAGCAGAAGAAAATAGATATTTTCTAATGCATAATGCACAATGCGTAATGCATAATTAATGGAATAATTTAGCTGGGCTAAATTATAAATAATGTTTATTATTAAAACTCAGTTTCTGAGTTTTTACAATAATTATGAATTATCCATTATTAATTATTAATTTGGTTACATTTTGTAACCACTGGAGGTTTTGGTATGAAAAAAGTATTAATAGTTGGTGGAGTTGCAGGTGGAGCTTCAGCAGCAGCAAGGCTTAGAAGGTTAAGTGAAGAGGATAAAATAATTATGTTTGAAAAGGGACCTCACGTTTCATTTTCAAATTGTTCACTTCCATACCATTTAAGTGGAATAATTGATGAAGCTGATAAGTTAGTTCTTATGAGTCCAGAAAAATTTAAGGCACAATACAATATTGAAGCTAGAGTAAGTAGTGAAGTAATTGCTATAGATAGAGCAAAAAAAGAAATAGAAGTTAAGAACTATTTAACAGGTGAAACTTATAGAGAAAGCTATGATAAACTAATCTTATCTCCAGGTGCTAAACCTATAGTTCCTAATATTCCTGGTATTGATAAAGTAAATGTATTTACAATCAGAAATGTTGTAGATATAGATAAGTTAAATAAATTTGTAAAAGACCTTAATACTAAAGATGTAGCAGTAATTGGTGGAGGCTTTATAGGAGTAGAAGCAGCTGAAAACTTAAGAGAAGCTGGATATAATGTTTCATTAGTTGAGGCATTAAATCAAATATTAAAGCCTTTTGATTATGATATGGTTCAAATATTACATAAGGAAATTTATGATAAGGGAATAAACTTAGTAGTAGGCGACAAAGTAGAGTGCTTTGAAGAAAATAAAGTAGTATTAAATTCTGGTAAAAAGATTTCTGCAAAAGCTGTAGTAATGGCAATAGGTGTTTCACCAGAAACTACTTTAGCAAAGGAAGCAGGTCTTGAAATAGGGGTTACTGGTGCTATCAAAGTAGATAGCAATTATAAAACAAGTGATGATGATATATACGCAGTGGGTGACGCAATTGAAGTTTATAATGCATTAACTCATAGTGTAACTAAGTTATCATTAGCTGGTCCAGCATTAAAGCAAGCAAGATCAGTTGCAGATCATATTAATGGCAAAAAAGGAATTAATAAAGGTTATATAGGTTCTTCTGCTATAAAAGTATTTGATTATAATGCAGCATCTACAGGCTTAAATGAAGGATTAATTAAAGCTTTAAATATGAATATAGATTATGAAATTGTAAGATTAATTACAAATGATAAAGTAGGAATTATGCCAGATTCAAAGCCACTTCACTTTAAATTATTATTTGAAGTTCCAACAGGTAAGGTTTTAGGAGCTCAAGCAATAGGTATGGGTGATGTAACTAAGAGAGTAGATATAATTGCTACATTAATAAAATTAGGTGGAACAGTAGAAGATTTAAAGGATTTAGAACTTTGCTATGCACCACCATTTAGTACAGCTAAAGATGTTGTAAATTATGCTGGATATATTGCTTCAAATTTATTAAATGGAGATTTTAAGCAAGTTAATGTAGATAAGGTAAGAGAATTAGTAGAAAATAATGCGTACATTGTAGATGTTAGGGAAGTTAGAGAATATGAAAATGGACATATTAAAGGATCTAAGAATATTCCATTAAGTCAATTAAGAGAAAGAGTTAATGAAATACCAAAGGATGTTCCAGTTTATTTACATTGTAGAACTGGCCAAAGAAGTTATAATGCAACTCTAGCATTACAAAACCTTGGATATAAAAATCTTCATAATATAACAGGTAGCTTCTTAGGATTATCTTTCTATGAATATTATAATGATGTAACTGGAAATAGAGAAAGTATAGTTACAAAATATAACTTTAGATAATATCAAATTTAAATAAATATTAATAATAACTACTATAAAAGGAGGAGCTGCGTATGCAGCTCCTTATATGTTTTAGTAGATAAAGGGATCAATTTCATATATATTTTATGCTTTTAATTATATTTTATACAATTACTTTATATTATTGTGCTAAAATATAGAGTATAAGATAAAAAATGTAAAATCTATTGTTTTATTAAAAAGTATAATTTATATAAATAAGTAGTAAAACAATGGAGAATGGAGAGTGACAGTATGAAAAAGGTAGAAGAAAGATTTTTAGAATATGTAAAAATCAATACAAAATCTGATGAAACAACTAGAGTAACACCAAGTACAAAAGGACAATTGGTACTTGCAGAAATATTATTAAATGAGTTAAAAGAGCTAGGCTTAAAGGATGCAAGAATAAGTGAACATGGATATGTTTATGCAACTTTAGAAAAGAACTGTGATAAGGATTTACCTGCAATAGGATTTATAGCTCATATGGATACTGCACCAGATTATAGCGGGGAAAATGTAAATCCTAAAATAGTTGAAAATTATGATGGTGGAGATATTAAATTAAATGATTCAGTAGTTTTATCTCCAAAGTTTTCACCAGAATTAAAGGAATATATAGGACAAAGATTAATTACAACAGATGGAAATACACTTTTAGGAGCTGATGATAAAGCAGGTCTTGCAGAAATAATGACAGCTGTTGAATACTTAATTAATAATCCTGAAATAAAGCATGGAGATATAAAAATTGGCTTTACTCCAGATGAAGAAATTGGTGAAGGAGCAGATCACTTTGATGTAGAAGGCTTTGGAGCAGATTTTGCTTATACGATGGATGGCGGAAGAATAGGTGAGTTAGAATTTGAAAACTTTAATGCTGCAGGTGTGAAAGTTAAAATAAAAGGAGTTAATGTTCATCCAGGATACGCTAAGAATAAGATGTTAAGCTCTATTATGGTGGCAAATGAATTTATAAATAGCCTTCCTTTAGATGAAGTTCCTGAAAAAACAGAAAAATATGAAGGATTCTATCACCTTTCAGATATAAATGCAACAGTAGAAAATACAACATTAAGCTATATTATAAGAGATTTCTTTACAGATACTTTTGAAGGAAGAAAAAATAAACTTAAAGAAGTAGAAAAGAAATTAAATAAGAAATACGGAGAAGGTACTGTAATTGTTGAAATAAAAGATCAATACAATAATATGAAAGAAAAAATAGAACCTGTAATGCATATAGTAGAAAATGCTAAAGAAGCGATGTTAGAAGCAAATGTAACTCCTAATATTAGACCAATTCGTGGTGGTACAGATGGTGCTAGATTATCATTTATGGGATTACCAACTCCAAATATATTTGCAGGCGGAGAAAACTTCCACGGCAAATACGAATATGTTCCAATTGAGTCTATGGAAAAAGCTGTAGAAGTAATAGTAAATATAGTAAAAAGATACGGCAAGTAATTGGCAATGCACAATTCATAATTAAGGAGGGCGCTGTGGCAACAGCTCCTAAATTAAAAATGTAGAATGTAAAATGTAGAATTATTGATGTAATTCCAAAGGAATTACTAAAAAAAATATATACTTTAGAAACTCCGAAGGGAGTTTCTTCTTTAATTTTACATTTTTCATTATTCATTCTTCATTTTCTATTGGGGGTGTTTTTATTAGTAAGTATGATATTTATATTTTAATGAAATTAATATTAAGTATATATGTATCTTGGACAAGCATAGAAAATAATAGTATAAACTTGATATTAGTCTTTTATATTCTTTTATATATTATAATTATATTAATTAAAGGAATGTTAGAGAAATATAACTTGTTATTTAGATTCCTTTCTATAATAGAAGCTATCCTTGTAGTTATTTTTGCTATTAAATATATAAATATATCAATGTTAATGCTTAGTATTTTAATAGTTGAATTATTTACAAAAGATATAAAAAAGATATATTTAGGAATATTATTATCCAATATACCATTATTATTTCTATCGAAAGATAGTGATTTAAAAAGTGTAGTGATAATTCTAGTTAATATGTTAGCTTTTATCTTGATTTACGAAATTCAAGCTGAAAAAATAAAGAAATTAGATGAAATTCAAGAAAATCAAAGAAAGTTAATATATAATTTGCAGAAGAAAATGGCACAAGAGATTGATATACAAGAACAAATTCTTTACACAGCAAGGCTAGAGGAAAGAAATAATATTTCTTCAAGGCTACATGATAAGATAGGCCATACTATATCTGGTACTTTACTTCAATTAGAAGCAAGTAAATTTATCTTGGATAAGGATAAAGAAAAAGGATTTTCTATGTTGGAATCTTGCATAGATAATTTAAGAAAAGGTATGGATGAAATAAGGATGACTTTAAGAAATATAAAACCTGCTGAAGAAGAACTTGGAATTAACAGAATAAGAAGAATTTTAGATGAGAAAATTAAAGGAACTAAAATAAATGGAAAAGTAACTTATACTGGTAATATTGAAAAGATTAGTGCTAGTTTATGGATGATTTTCATGCACAGTATAACCGAGTTAACCACTAATTCTATTAAGTATTCTAAAGGAGATTTAATAGAAATAAAAATAGAGATATTAAATAAGTTTATAAAGCTAGAAGTTAAAGATAATGGACTTGGATGTGAGAAAGTAAAAAAGGGCATTGGATTAAGAAATATAGAGGAAAGTATAAGTAATATAAATGGAAAAGTGATAATTAATAATGAAGATGGTTTCGATGTTATTATTTTAATTCCATATTAGGGGGGCCTATGAGTATAAAATTAGTAATTGCAGATGATGATGCATTAATAAGAGAAAGTTTAAAAATAATTTTATCTTATGATAAAGAAATTGAAGTTGTTGATACCTTTGAAAATGGTAAGGATTTAGTTGACTTTTTACTAGATAATAAAATTGATATAGCCCTAGTAGATGTTAGAATGCCATTAATAAATGGAGTTAAGGCAACCTTAGAGGTTTCACAAAAAACTGAAACAAAGGTAATAATTCTAACCACATTTGATGAAGATGAATACATAAGAGAAGGAATAAAAAATGGAGCTAAGGGGTATTTATTAAAAAACACTAAACCAGATAAAATAATAGAGACAATAAAGCTCGTAAATAGTGGAATAGCTGTAATTCAAGAAGAAATACTAAATAAGCTTTGTAATAATTTAGTTTCATCATCTAATAAAAAAGAAAAATTAGATGATAATATTTTTACTGAAAGAGAATTAGATGTAATGAAGGCAGTTTCTGAAGGCTTAAGCAATAAAGAAATATCAAAGAAGCTTTATATTTCTGAAGGAACAGTTAAAAATTATATAACAGCTATATTACAAAAAACGAATTTGACTCATAGAACACAAATTGCAATTTATTATATAAAAAATATAGGTATATAATTTTTAAGTATTACCTATAGTATAAAAAATATATGACTATTGTCATAGATAAAAGATGACCTTTGCTAGAGTTTTAGCAAGGTCTTTTTTTATATAATAATATTAAAGAAAAGGGGGATATATTTATGAAGGTTATAGAAATTAAAGATTTAGTTAAGAAGTATGATGACATTATTGCTGTAGATAATATTAATTTATCTATAGAAGAAGGAGAAATATATGGTATTTTAGGTCCTAATGGTGCTGGGAAAAGTACAACTATTAGTTTAATTTGTTCATTATTATTTCCTACCTCAGGTGAAATTAAAGTGTTTGGGGAAGATATAAGAAAAAATTTAAAAAGTATAAAAAAACATTTAGGGTTAGTTCCACAGAATATTGCACTTTATAAAGACTTTACTGCCTATGAAAATGTTAAGTTTTTTGGGGAACTGTATGGGTTAAGAGGAAAAAAATTAAATGAAGCTATTGATAAGGCTTTAGAATTTACAGGACTTTTAGATGTTAAAAAGAAAAAAGCAGAAAAGTTTTCAGGTGGTATGCTAAGAAGATTAAATATAGCATGTGCAATAGTTCATAAACCTAAAATATTAATAATGGACGAGCCAACAGTAGGAATAGATCCACAATCAAGAAATAATATTATGCAAGCAGTTAAAAAATTAAATAAAGAGGGAGTAACTATAATCTACACTACCCACTACATGGAAGAAGCAGAAAGCTTATGTAGCAAAATAGCAATTATTGATAAGGGTAAGATTATAGTAGAAGGTACCAAAGAAGAGTTAAAAGATATAGTTAATGATAAAAAGATATTTAATGTTGGCGTAGACGATATTTATAAGGTGGATGTAGAAACATTAAGAAATATAGAAGGAGTTTTAGATGTTTCTATTGATGATAATAATGTTATTATTACATCTGCAAAGGAAGTAAACAATATAAGTGAGATAATTAAAGAAATATCTACTGAAGATTTAAAAATAAATGATTTAGGATTTAAAGAAATAACATTAGAGACAGTATTCTTATCATTAACAGGAAAAAAATTAAGAGATTAGGAGGAAGAATTATGATTGCAATTATAAAAGCAACAATACTAAATAGTGTTAGAGATACAAAAAATCTTTTATTCATGATATTTTTCCCCATATTTCTAGTGTTCCTAATAGGTAATACATTATCTTCTTTTTTTGATAAAGAGAATAATAAAGTAGCAATTGAAGATTTATCAATTTATTATATTGATGAAGGTAGCACAAAAACTAAGGAAGTCTTTGAAACATTTAAAGATATCCTAAAGGAAAGTAAAGATATAGAAGATGTAGTATTAAAAGAAATAAGTAATATTCAGGACGGTAAGACAGAGGTTAAAACAAATAGAGCAATATTATTACATTTAAAAGAAAATACTATAGAGATATATTCTAATAATAATTCATCTATAAAATCATCTATTATTTATCAAATTTTGGAGAGTATTTGTGATAAGTATAATGCAATAACAGAAGTCTATACTATTAATCCAGTAAAAGCAGAAGAAATAACTAATAATAATGAAAATTTTATTGAAGAGGAAAATATACCTTATGAACAAACACCAAGTTCTATGGATTATTATGGAGTGGCAGAAATAGGTCTTATGCTTTTCTATTTTATTAATTATCCTTTATTCTCTATTAGACAGGATAAGAGAAATAAAATTAAAGACAGAGTAAGGCTATCAGGAATATCATCAGCAAAATACTATTTATCATCATTTATAGGATATTTTCTATTTTCTTATGGAGTTGCTTTAATAACTTATATCTTAAGTAAAATTATATTTGATGTTAATTATGGAGATAACTTATTAGTATTGCCATTAGCTATGATACCTTTTTTAATTATTGTAAATGGATTAGGAACTATAATACCTATGTTATCTGAAGATGATAAGGTTTTTACAACAATATTACAAAATATAATCATTCCAGTGTTAACTTTTTTAGGCGGAGGATATGTAGCAATAGATGGAGACATGAAAGGACTATTCAATATAATAACTAAAATATCACCATTAAGATGGTTTAATAGTAGTATATTTAGGTATATATATTCTGGAGACAATAGTGTATTAAAAAATTGGCTTCTATTTGGTGGAATAACTTTAATTACAGTAATAATAATAATAGAATTACTATCAATAAAGGAGGACAGGGGTAATGAGAAATATATTAGTATTAATAAAAAATAATTTGAGAGTCGACATACTGAAGAATCCCTTTGGGTTCTTAATAGGATTACTTGCTCCTGTATTAATTCTTTATATTATGCTTAACGTAATTGGAGGGAATTCAGGTTATATAAATATAGGAGTAATAGATAAGGATAATAGTATAACTAGTAATCTTATTATAGATTCTTTAAAAGACAAAGAAGGATATAATGTAAAAGAAGTAAAGCAAGAGGATATTATAAACTTATTTTCAGAAAAGGGTATTAGTGTTGTAATAGAAATTAATAAGGGTTTAGAAAAGGAAACTATTAACGGTGATATAAGCAAAGTTAAGATTACAGCTGTAGAAGATGATGGAATTGGGAATTTAATTAAAGATTTAGTTAATATGGAAATGAATAACCTAAGAGAAATTGCTTTAGCAAGCGATAAAAATGAAGATATATATTATAAATCCATAGATAATTACAGCAATAATATTACTGTTAGTATAAATAAGGAAAGTTTAAATGATTTATATAATGACTATTTTTCAAGTCAAGTATATATTGGATTTTTAATTATGTTTATGTTAATTAGAGGAATGAGGACAGCATACAGAATTTTCGAGGAAAAAGATGAAAATATTTATATGAGAATATTTATGGCACCAGTTAGAACAATAGAGTATTATTTAGCAGATATATTAAGTGGTTATATAACTATATTAATTCAAGTTGTTTTAGGAATTATAAGTATAGATATTCTTAATGTAGAAACAGGATTAGGAAATATTGAATTGTTTATAATTCTTGCATTAGTTGGATTAGTTTCAATTAGCCTTGCTCTATGCTGTAGTGCTTTTGCTAGAAATAGGGCAGAGGCATCAAATATTTTTAACTTTGCTAATATGCTATTTCTTATGGTAGGAGGAGCTTTTGTTCCACTTGAAGTAATGCCACCATTAATAGAAAAAATATCTTATTTTACTCCAGTTAGATGGGCTATGGAATCCATATCAGCTATTCAGCAAGGTTCAAGCTTTAATGAAACCTATAATTATTTGCTTTTAGTTTTATTATTTGCAATAGCATTTTTTATAATAGCTGCATATAAGACAACAAAGGAAGAAAAGAAAATAAGCATTAATTAAAGAATGAAGGAATGAAGGAATGAAGGAATGAAAAAATGAAAAAATGAAGGAATGAAAAAAACTCCCTATTTTAAACTTGACCCTGTCAAGTAGACAATAGGAAAAAAGACTCTTCATTATGCGGCATG
>NZ_JABUTB010000006.1 GCF_021443865.1 Clostridium sp. | reverse complement strand
TCAGTTTCTGCACCATCATCAGTTACAAAAACTTCTCCATGTTGATAAGGACTCATTGTTCCTGGATCAATATTTAGATACGGGTCAAACTTTTGAATTGATACTTTTAACCCTCTATTTTTTAATAATCTACCTAAAGAAGCTGCTGTAATTCCTTTTCCTAATCCTGAAACAACTCCACCTGTTACAAAAACATATTTAGTATTCATACTATCCCTCCAAGAAAAAAATCTATTGACACTTGATTTAACTTCTGATATAATTTAAATTACCTCTCTTATTATCATTTTTAAAATCAACATCATAAAATTAATAATATCACATTCTTTAAGTAAACGTTATACTTAGGAAGAAGTTTTTATTTTTATACAAAAATACAGAGCCACATAAGTAGCTCTGTATTGCATTTCTCAATTAAATTTTAATTCTTATTAATATTAATATAAATATAATTTCAATTATTTAGTTACAAAAAATAATCCACATGCTCCAACTCCTGAATGGATACCAACTGTACAGCCTGGAGTAGTTTCTATATGTTTAATATTATTTTCATCTAAGTATTTTTTAAGTTCACTTTTAATTTCTGGACTTTCTATCTCTGTTAGCATAACATATTCATCTCTGTCAGCGTTAGAATTCTCATATTCAGAAATTATTTTCTTAATAACCTTTTTATTGCCTCTTACCTTATCTTTAGCTATCATCATTCCATTTTCAAAGCCTACTATAACTCTAAGACCTAAAGCATTTCCTATAACCCCTGCAGTCTTAGATATTCTACCGCCTCTAACTAAATTGTCTAATGATTCAAAGCATAAAGATGCATTCATTTTAGGTATCAATTCTTCTATTTCTCTTTTAATTTCTTTTGGGCTTAACCCCTTATCTCTAAGTTCACATGCTTTTAACACAAAGAATCCTTGAGCCGATGTTACAACTTGAGTGTCTATTAAAGTAATATCATCAGAATCTACCATTTCCTTTGCTATACATGCTGAATTATATGTTCCACTCATGTTTGAAGACATAAGTAACACAACTACTTCATATCCTTCATTTAAAGCATTTCTAAAGTATTCTTCAAATCTATTTGGTGTGACTTGTGCCGTAGTTGGGACAATCCCTTCTTTGTCAATCTTATCTAACATTGTCTTTAAATCTATTTCATTTCTATCTAAATAACTTTTATCACCAAAGTTAATTAGAAGTGGTAAAACATCAATGTTATTCTCTTTAATCAACTGGTCAGGAAGATCTAAACAACTATCTGTTAATATTTTTATTTTTTTCATTATTATTCCCCCTAATTATTTCATTTCAGGAAAACCAATTTGTCTTAAGGCTTCATAAGCTATTATTGCTACAGTATTTGACAGATTTAAGCTTCTTGTGCTAGTTTTAATCATTGGAATTCTTATTCCTTCATGTGCCTTATGCACCTCTTCCGGAACACCTGCTGATTCTCTACCAAACATTATAAAATCTCCTTCTTTAAAGGAAACTTCGTCATAATGCTCACCACCATGAGTGGTTGCTAAGTATATTTTTTTATCTCCATACTTTTTCATAAAGTCTTCATAACTTTCATGCATTTCAAGTTTTAGTTCGCTCCAATAATCTAATCCCGCTCTTTTCACTTGTTTATCATCAATCTTAAATTTCATAGGTTTAATTAAATGCAAGGTTGAATTAGTTAAAACGCAAGTTCTTGCAATGTTTCCTGTATTTTGTGGGATTTCTGGTTGATATAAAACTATATTTAAATTCATTTTAATGACCTCCAACAAAAAAGTAAGATTTTATAACCTTACTTAATTTAACACCTATTAAAAATAATACTATATGGTAACCTATTAGTCAAAGTCATTTATCATTAATTAACATATTATTTTACGAAATATTGTTTAAACAATATATAAAATACTTTTTTCTCCAAAATCCCTACTTAATCTTTCAGTAAAAAACTCTTTTATTTCTTTCATATCCTCATCTTTGTATATATATTTCCCATATCCAAACTGTCCATACTTAAATTTTCTATCCTCTTCTTTCATTGGCAATGAAGAGTCCTTATATATGGTGAGTATATTATTTTTTGCTCTTTCTGTGAATCTATGAGTTATTACTTCAAAGGTAATTTCTTCTCCTTGAAACTCTTTTTGTACTTTATCTAATAATTTGTTGTAATCTTCTTTCCAGCCTTCATATATAAATACTGGAGCTATTAGAAAGCCTATTTTATAACCATCTTGTTTTACTTTTTTTGCAGCTTCTATTCTTTTCTCTGCACTATCAGTTCCATGCTCGTATTTTTTTATTATTTCTTGTGAATTTATACTAAATCTAATTTCTGTATGATTATTATGATTTAATCCTATAAAAGGATCTACCTCAGAATATTTACTTACAAATCTAAACCTTGTGTGTTCATTTTCACCAAATACTTCTATAGCCTTGCTTAATCCATGAGTATATCCTTCAACTGGAATGGGATCGGATGTAGCTGAACCTTCAAATATTGTTATTTGTGGTAGTCTTTCATTTGCATATTCAAAGGCCCTATCTAATATATTATCTATATCAACATAAACTTTAACATAAGGTCTTTTCCCTAGTTGTGTATTTAAATAACAGTATTCACACATTCCCATACATCCACTTACTAAAGGAAGTTGATAATGTGCTGAAGGCTTACAACTTAGAAATTTTGCATTTCCTTTAACTCCAATAACTAAAGTTCTTTTGCTATCAAAAAACTTTTTTACGGCATCATCCTTCGATCCATTTACTCTTCCAGTTTTATTAACTTCAATTTCAATTCCTTGCTTTTTAAAATTATTAAAAAGCTCTTCCCCCAATGAAAATTTCAAAGCTTTTTCTTCAAATACTACCTTTTGTGGTACAAACATAATATCACCTCTTATATATTATGCTTATAAATAAAACCATCCATACTATTATTTATACATTGAAAATTTTCTTTATTGCTTTTGCAACTCCATTTTCTTTATTAGTATCTGTAATATAATCTGCTAAAGCCTTCACTTCATCTATAGCATTTCCCATTGCAACTCCAAACCCAGCATACTCAATCATTGATATATCATTTTCATTATCCCCTATACATACTATTTCTTCTCTAGTGAATCCATAATAATCAGCAAGGGCTTTTACTGCTCTCCCTTTAGAAACACCTCTATTATTAATTTCTACACTTCTAGAGCCAGAACCAAAATAAACAATATCTTCCATGTTTCTAAGTTCTTTCTTTAAAGCTGCAACTTTACTAGGTTTTGGTGAAAAAGCTATACATTTGGTAATTTGTCCATTTGTTCTTTTAAAGAATTCTTTCCATTCCTCTAAATTATTTATAATATGATATTTAATTTTTAAATTTTCGAAACCTACTTGTTTAGTCATATATATCTCAGTACCTAATTTAGTTATTTTATCTCCACAATAAATACTATCTAGTGTGTAAAAATGAAAGAAAAAGTCCATCTTATATAGAAGTTCAATAAGTTTTACACATACATCAGTATCTATAGTATTCTCATATATTACCCTATTATTATGCTTATCCCTAACAACTGCTCCATTAGCAGCAATTACAGGGGATTTCACTCCTAAAAGATGTGAATAATATGCCGCATTATTGTATATTCTTCCTGTGGTTACTACTATTTCAACGCCTTTATCATGTATTTTTTTTATAACTTCCTTACTTTCTTTAGATACTCGTTTCCTTTTCCCAAGTAAAGTTCCGTCCATATCTATACAGACCATTTTGTATGTCATAAAAAACTCCTTTGATAATTTAATATATTATATAATATCATTTGCAAAAGTATTGTACAATAATCTTAAGTATAAAATAAATTCAAAAAAAACATTTTACAAAAGTAAAATGTTTTTTATTAAAATTCTATTATTCATTTGGTTTATTTTCAGATTCATTAGTAGTTTCTTGATTAGTAGTTTCTTCATTTGGTTTTTCACTGTTATTATTTGAATCTTGAGGCTTTTGAGTTTGATTTTCTTCCTTTTTAGGTTCTTCTTTTTTAGGTTCTTCTTTTTTCTTAGTGCCTCTCTTAACAACAGTATCAGTTGTCATATAAACATCTGTTGAAATAAGTTCTCTATTTACTTCAACTCCGTTTTCATAAGTAATTTGATAAGAGCTTGCTTTATATCCTGGCATACCATATGAT
This sequence comes from Clostridium sp., assembly GCF_021443865.1. Taxonomy (GTDB): domain Bacteria; phylum Bacillota; class Clostridia; order Clostridiales; family Clostridiaceae; genus Clostridium. The sequence goes on along the minus strand of NZ_JABUTB010000006.1, from coordinate 38,764 downwards.
ACTACTTTTTCTGTTCCAGCTTCCATAGTTGGATCATCTTCGTATTTCTTTTTAGGATCATATTTTTCATGAACTTCATTTACAAGCTCATAAGTTTTATTACCCATAGCTTCAACATTACCGTATATAGTAAAGTTTACTACTCCACCACTAACATATCCTTGAATATATATTGGGAAATCATAAGTATTTACAAATTTATAATCTACTACTCCGTTAGCAACTGTAGCATCTAATCCTGGTTCAGAATATGAAACTGTTAATGAGTGATTCATTCTTTCAGTAGATCTAATATTAGCTCTCATAACAGCTCTATATAAAGTTGTTGATACTTGGCAAATACCTCCGCCGTAATCAGGAACTATTTCATTTCCTACATAAGTATTAGCTTTTTCATATCCCTTATCTGGAGTTGTATCTCCTATTAAAGCATTATAGCTAAACTCTTCACCTGGCATAACTAAAGTTCCATTAATTATTCCTGCAGCTATTTCCATATTTCTAACTCTACCATCACCAGTATTATTATAATGGCTACTATATTCGCTAATTTTTCCTGTTATACTTTCTAAATCCGTTGATTTAACACTAGCTTCTTGATCCTTTAATTCAAAAGAAAGCTCTATGTCATTACTTGGATTTCCACTAATGCTTTCTACTAATTTATTATGAAGGTCCTCTTTATCTATAGTTTTACCTACTTCTTCAGGTACAATTGAAACATTACCTGAATTAACATTTATAGATGCATTTTTCGGTTCTATATTAACTTCTTCTAAAACCTTATTTTCAAAAGCTACTAAAGCCTCTTCATCAAAATTCACTTTAGGATTTAATTCTATAGAATTTTTTCCATTTATCAAAGAATTTTTAGCAAAAAGTCCATTATCTTTTCCATAAACTACTGCTTCATTTACTACTGATTCAATATCATAATTTAAATTTAATGTATCATAATTTAGTTCTAAAGTTTTATCAGCAGCTAAAACAGTTATCTTCTTGTCCACAATTAAATTTGGTAACTTTTCTTTTAATAGGTTTATAGCTTCTTCTTCGTTTAATCCGCCTATGTTTACACCATGGACACTAACTTCTGGGTAAATTTTATTTTCCCAAGCTGCAACCTTTTTATTAACAGAAAAAACATATCCTATAATTCCTACAATAACTAAAAAAAGTATAACTGATGCAGCTATTAATGTATTTTTATTTATTTTTTTCACCTACCCCACTCCTTTCTAACTTTCCCTAACAATTAATATATCTATACTATTATATTATATTTCTTCAACAAATTTAATATAAATCTAATAATATTATTTATTTTTTATATGAAATTATTACCAATATATATTAAAAAATGAAAAAGATGATAATTCTATCAACAGAGAAATATCATCTTTTTTAAATTAAAATTATACAGTTACTTTACTTCTGACTTGGGAAGTTTCTCCATCATAATCAAAAGCTTCTATAGATATAGTTACTGGTACATTTGTCTTAACTGGTAATTCAGATAAAGGAATTTCAAAGCTAGTATCATTTTTATCAGCAGTTCCAATCCAATAACCATTAGCAAATATATTATATCCTAAAAGATCTGAATCAGTATTTCTGTTCCAAGTTACCTTTAGTATACCGCCTTCTTTTACAGCTCTTAGACCATTAATTTGTTTTGGTTGCATTAATTCATCTAAATTATCTGGTCCCCAGTTTGCATCTACAGGATTTCCAACACCTTGAACTACTTCTCCCTCACTATATTGCCATATTCTCCATCTTTTCCAACCACCTAAATCTGGTGGATATGGTGGGTTAACTGGGACATTAGTATATAATGCTATCCATAATGGCATATTCTTTAAAGGCTGACTTCCATCTGGCAATTTAAAGTCATTATAAAGTTCAATGAAAAATGCTCCTGTATATAGCATTAATCTTCTTCTAGTTTTATTCTCAAAACATTTTCTAAATCTTTCTATCCAATCTATTAGTGCCTTTGTACTTATTTTATTATCTACAGGAGTCTCTATATCTAATACTGGGAATAAATCACCATAATTTTTATTTCCAAAGCCCTCCTGCAATATGTTAATAAAATCATTACATTGTGAATCGGCAGTTGTTAAATCATAAGAAGGTACCCCAAAGTGATAAGCTCCTACTGGTATTCCATAATTTCTTGCTTCTTTAGCAAATTCCAAAAACTTTTTATCTACTCTAAACTTTCCAGAACCAGAACCTGAAGATCTTAGATATAAAAAGTCAATAGTCTTTGCCAAGGTTTGAAAATTAACATTTTGAGTGTATTCATTTATGTCTATTCCAAAAGTACTGTTAGGATTTTTATTTTGCATTTTTCCTCCAAGAAAAATAATCTCTATATCAATTTATTAACTACCTTTCTAAAAGGTTACTTTATTCTTTAATTAATGCATTTTAACTTTATATAAAAACTTATATCATTTCCTACAGATTCAGCCCAAATTTGTCCATCATGTAAATTTATTATGTTTTTTGATATCGCAAGTCCAAGTCCACTTCCCTTAACATTAGAATTCCTTGCTTCATCAACTCTATAAAATCTATCAAATAACCTTTCAACCTTTTCCTTGGCAATATTTTCGCCCTTATTTTTAATAGCTATAGTAACATAGCCTTCACTTTCAAATGTAGATACTGTTACTTCCCCTGGTTTATAGGAGTACTTAATGGCATTAGAAAATAAATTTTCAAAAACCCTAACCATTTTACTTGCATCAATTTCTACTATAGACTTTTCATCTACAAATTTACTAACTACCTCTATTTCATTTTCTTCAAATATAGGAATATATTCTTCTATAATTTGAGATAAAAATTCAACTATATTTACTTTATTCTTCTCTAATACAATTCCTTTGTTGTTAATTTTAGTATATTCAAATAAATCTTCAATTAACTCCTTTAATTGATTTGATTTATTAAAAGCAATATCTAAATATTCCTTCATCATATCTTGATTTTGATACTTACCCTCTTTAATCAAACCTATATAGCCCATTACCGAAGTAAGAGGAGTTCTTAAATCATGGGAAACATTTGTTATTAATTCACTTTTTGTTTTTTCTGATCTTCTTTCTGCTTCCATTCTCTCTTGTATTTCTGATGCCATATTATTAATATTCTCTGCTAAGTTTTTAATTTCATCCTTACCTTTCTCATCTACTCTATAAGATAAATCTCCACTAGAAATCATTCTAACCCCTGCTGCAATTTCTTCTATATACTTCATTTTCTTATTAGTAATTATGATAAATATAGAAATAAATACAATCACAGATAGAATAAGCGCTAGAAATGAATTTGTATCAATAAAATATTCATATGAAAGATAAGGTATAGGGGATTCAAAATAAATAAGATATGCTCTATCGCCATTTATATTAACTGGATAAAGATAAGTTCTTTCTGCTCCTTCATCTTGAGCAGTATTACTTTTATCTAAAATAGTATATATATCTAATTTATCTTGGCCATCACCATTAATATTGTAAAGAATATTCCCATCTAAATCAGTTAAATATATTTTTGCTTTTCCATTATTAAATCTATTTAACACTTCCATTATAGAATCTTTATCATCTAAGCCTTCTATTCCGTAAGCTTCATTATTCTCATTATAATAAATATTGTTAGAAGTTAACTCCCTAGCAACAGAATTAGCTTTATACTGTATATCTTCTGCATCATACTGAATTTTAGTAACAGTTCTATTTTGAGCCAAGATATTATTAGCAAATCCATAAAATAAAAATGCAACAACAAAACATATTGCAAAGACTACCATAAGCTCAAATCGAATGCTTTTTTCAATATTTTTTAATAGCCACTCTAAAACTTTTCTAATTGTCTTTCCAAGCCTAGAATTATAAAATTTATTAAACGTCCTTACTCCTAAATTTTTTAATCTTTTTATTAGTCCAACCCTTTCCTTCTTTATTTTCTCCTTCTTTTCCTTTTGTTTACCTATCAATTTTATATCCTACCCCCCACACAGTCTTGATATATTTAGGTTTTCTAGGATCCTCTTCTATTTTTTCTCTAACTTTTCTTATATGTACCATAACTGTGTTGTCAGACTGCATAAAATCTTGTTTCCAAACACTATTATATATATTTTCTATACTAAATACCTTCCCCCTGTTTTCTCCAAGTAAAACTAATATATCAAACTCAGTTGGAGTTAATTTTATTTCTTCTCCATCTTTAAATACTTCATGAGTTTCTAAGTTAACAGTTAATTCATCTATTTCTAGTATATTATCTTCCTGCTTTCGGCTTTCTGCTTCAGCTGCTGTCTTATTAAATTTTCTATATCTTCTAAGCTGAGATTTTACTCTAGCTACTAATTCTAATGGGTTAAAAGGCTTTGTTAAATAATCATCTGCTCCAGTATTTAGTCCTAAAATCTTATCCATATCTTCTGACTTAGCTGAAAGCATAATTATTGGCATTTCTCTTTGCTTCCTAATTTTAAAACATGCTTCTATTCCATTAACTTTAGGCATCATTATATCTAATATTATTAAATCAACATTATTATTTTCTAAAATCTTTAATGCTTCTTCTCCATTTTCAGCCTTTAAAGTTTCATAATCCTCACCTTTTAAATATATATCAATTAAATCTCTTATTTCTTTCTCATCATCAACTATTAGTATTCGTTCTTTACTCATAATATCAACTCCCCTTCTGTTCTAAATATAAGTTTACCACACTCTAAACTTATATTTACATTTTAAAATATATATCTTAATAATAAGCATAAAAAATTCTTAAGAAAAGCTTAATACAGTTGAAATTTATGTTATTTCATTAGAATTTCACAACTAATTTAAGGCTCTTATAGTAATACTACAAGAGGCTCATACTGTGTTTTAAAAAGTTGTTGTTAGTTATAAATATTCTGGTTTATTATTTGTCATTTATGTCAACAATTCAAACATTAGATAATACATTTTTATAAAGGGGATTGTTATGCAAATTTTCTGGAATATAGATATCACAAATCATAATTATAATGGCAGTGAACTTAATATAGTAACTAAATATCAAAGCCATTTAACATTAGTTGATATTTTAAAAGATATAAAAGTTGGCTCTTGTCCACATTGTAATAGTAAGAGCTTTATAAAGTATGGAAAATACAAAGGAATTCAAAGATTTAGATGTACAAATGAGAAGTGCAAAAAAACTTTTTCTTCAAAAACTAATACCTTATTCTATAATTCAAAGAAACCAATAAATCTTTGGCTTAAATATGTAATATTAATGAGTAATGGCAAATCCCTTAGAGAGTGTGCTGCAATATTAAAAATAAATTTGGCTACTGCATTCTTTTGGAGACATAAAATCTTAATTACTCAGTTAGAAAATAATAATAAACGTCTTGAAAATTATGTTGAAGTAAGCAAAATAATAATGAAAGAAAACTTTAAAGGCAACAGATCTGCTAAACATAATAGAAAGGATAATATATTTATAGCTTGTGGAATGGACAGCAATAATACAATTATTTCAAAACCTATAAGTAGATACACTATCTCATTACCAGCAATAAATAAAAACTTTGCCCACAATATATCTGAGCACTCAATTATATCAGCTTATAATGATAGATATTTTGCTGCTTATGCTAAAAAACATAATTCATCAAGCCTCCCTTTATCTAAAACTTCAATATTAAATTTAGTCCAACAAGTAATTAGTAATAAAATTACTACTGACTCTCCAGAAGAGCTTATAACTATTAATGAACATCTTCCCCGTAATAGCATATTTATCCACAGTTTTTCACTTAATATAAAGAGATGGTTAATAAGATTTAGAGGAGTTGCAACAAAATACTTAGAGAACTATCTTAATTGGCATATTTTAGATTATAGAAATAATTATCAAACCTATTTGATTAATCAAATTAATTTATTTAAAGATAACTATCTAAAAACTAATTATATAAAAATTAAAGATTTTCCTAGATATGAAATTACTTATTAATGTATTTTAACCAACATTATTTTAAAACACACACTAATAGTGTCTTAATATAATACTAGTACAATTTACTCCAAGAATTTAAATCTAACTATCAGCATTTAGTTAAATAATCTGAACCTATTGCTAGCATTTTTTTAATATAAAGAAATGCCATACTTTATAAGCACAGCATTTTTATCTTATATTTTCTCTATTATAATGCTCCAAAAGCAAGTATTAGTGCTCCAAATACTATTGAAACCATGGACATTAATTTTATTAATATATTTATTGATGGTCCAGTTGTGTCTTTAAATGGGTCACCTACTGTATCACCAACTACTGCTGCTTTATGGCAGTCTGAACCTTTTCCTCCAAGAACTCCTGATTCAATGTATTTTTTAGCATTATCCCAAGCTCCACCTGAATTTGACATCATAATTGCCATTGCAAATCCAGTTACTGTTGAGCCTGCAAGTAATCCTGCTACTCCATTTGGTCCTAAAATTAATCCAACAATTACAGGAGTTGCTATTGCTATTATTGCTATGGTAATAAGTTCTTTTTGAGCAGATCTCGTACAAATATCTACACAAGATTCGTAATCTGGTTCTCCCTTTCCTTCCATAATTCCTGGGATTTCTTTAAATTGTCTTCTTACTTCTACAACGATTTTTGAAGCAGCTCGTCCTACTGCATCCATTGTTTTTGCTGAGAATAGGAAAGTTACCATTCCACCTATAAATAATCCTATAAGAACTTGTGGGTTTAATATAGATAAATTAAATTCAAAATTTGCTGTTCCATCTTTAACCATATTCTCAATAGAATCTTTATAAGCAGCTATAAATGCTAAAGCTGTAAGCGCTGCTGAACCTATAGCAAATCCCTTACCTGTTGCTGCAGTTGTATTTCCTAGGGAATCTAAAGCATCTGTTCTCTTTCTAACTTCTGGATCTTGTTCAGACATTTCTGCAATTCCACCTGCATTATCTGCAATTGGACCATAAGCATCTGTTGCAAGAGTAATTCCTAAAGTAGATAGCATACCAACTGCTGAAATTGCTATTCCGTATAAGCCTAAATTAAAGTCATTAATTCCACCTGATAAATTAAAGCTTATAAGTACTGATATAGCTACTATTATAACTGGAATCGCTGTTGACATCATTCCAAGAGAAAGGCCTCCAATTATTATAGTTGCTGGTCCTGTTTTACTCATATCAGCTAAATTTTTAGTAGGCTTATAACTATCTGAAGTATAGTATTCTGTAAAGAATCCTATTAACATACCTGCAAAAAGTCCTGATAAAATACTAAAGTAAACACCTATATTTTCTGAACCTAGAAGGTATCTTACAATAAAGAAAGAGCCTACTGCAACGATTATAGATGATATATAAGTTCCTCTTCTTAATGCACTTAGAAGATTCTTTTGACTTGCATCTTCCTTTGCACTTACAAAGAAACTTGAGAAAATAGAAGCTACTACTCCTAAAGTTGCAACTAATAATGGAACTGCTACTCCATTTCTTGATAGCCCTGCTGCTACTGCTAAAGCGCAAGATGATATTAATGAGCCTACATAGGATTCATAAAGGTCTGCCCCCATACCAGCTACATCCCCTACATTATCACCAACATTATCTGCAATAACTGCTGGATTTCTAGGGTCATCTTCTGGAATACCAGCTTCTACTTTTCCTACTAGGTCAGCTCCTACATCTGCTGCCTTGGTAAAAATACCACCACCAACTCTTGCAAATAAAGCCATTGATGAAGCTCCTATACCAAAAGTTAATATGTTATTTGTAACTTGTAGTAATCTATCAGCTTCTACTAAGTCACTATAATACCAGTCTAAAAATACATATCCAGCTGCTATATATAGTAGTCCTAGAGAAACAACAACTATACCTATTATAGAACCACTTTTAAAAGAAATTTTTAATGCACCATTTAAGCTCTTTTTAGCTGCTGTAGTAGTTCTTGAATTGGCATTTGTTGCCACCTTCATTCCTATAAATCCAGTAAGACCTGATAAGAATCCTCCAATAATAAAAGAAAAAGGTACAAAAATTGAAACATATTTAAAAAAGCTCATAGCTAAAAATACAAGAAACATCAATACAAAAAATATTGCAACGCCCTTATATTGTCTTTTTAAATATGCATTTGCACCTTTCCTAATCTTAGCAGAAATACTCTTTACTTTTTCTTCACCTTCATCTGCTTGCATAACTATTTTTCCTTGGTAAACACAAAAAAGTAAACCTAAAATTGATCCTAGTAGAACTAAAAAAATAAAATTCATAAAAATTCCTCCCATCTATATAAAATAAAATTAATAAATTTACTTTATAAATATATGTCGAAAATTCTAATAAATTACTCTTTAGTTCCTCTATTTTTCATCTTAGGTTCCCTTAATTAATCTATTTATTTTTCTTTAAAGAATATTCAATTATCATATCTATAAACTCTGGATAACCTATTCCCTTTTCTGATGCACTTTGTGGAAAAAGGCTAGTTGCTGTCATACCTGGAAGCGTATTTACTTCTAGTACGTAAGGTGTTCCATCTTCTGTTATTATCATATCAATTCTAGAGTAAACTGAACACTTTAAAGCTTTATAAGTATCTAAAGCCATTTTCTTAACTTCTTCGTATATCTTAGGTTCTAAATCTATAGCATAATGTTCTGCTCCATTTGCAGAATACTTTTGCTCATAATCATAAAAATCAGTTTTTGCCTTTATAGCAAGTACTGGGAATAATTCATTATCAAATACAGGACATGTAATTTCGTCACCCTTAATGAATTCTTCTATCATAACTTCTTTATCCCATTTTAAGCCTTCTACAACGGCATTTTCTACATCTTCTTTTTTAGTAATTTTAAAAGTAGCAACACTTGAACCGCCATTTGTTGGTTTTATAAATACTGGATAACCCATTTCTTCTATTTTTTCATAATCTATTTCATCTACAGAAGAAACATTTAACCATTTTCCAGTTCTAATTTCTTTAGCTTTTAATACACTCTTAGTTAAATCTTTATCCATACAAAGAGAGCTGCTTAAAGCATCACAACCTGAATAAGGAATTCCTAAAGTATCAAGTACCGCTTGAACTGTTCCGTCTTCTCCAAACTTTCCATGTAATGCAAGTAATGCAAAATCTAAGCCTTTAACTTTTTCTAGTAATTCTTCTTTCTTATCTATAACAACAGGAACAACTTCATACTTATCTTTATTGATATGTTGCATCATAGACTTTCCGCTATTTAATGAAACTTCTCTTTCTGAAGATATTCCTCCCATTAAAATTCCAACTTTCATATACTGTCCTCCAATACAAATTTGCTAAAAAATTCTTCATCTTAATTATAGCACTATATAAAATATGATAAAAGTTTTAAAAACTTACAAATATATTATTAGTTATTAAATAAATAAAAAATTCAGGCTAAACTTAGCCTGAATTCTACTTCTTCTTAATTTCGTTTTTCCTAACTTCTTTATAATATTTACAGTGATTAGTTAAATCACACATTACACATTTAGGATTTCTAGCAATACAGCATCTTCTTCCATGAAAAATCAATAAATGATGAGCTAAACTCCATTCTCTTTTTGGAAGTTCCTTCTGAAGCTGTTTCTCAACCTCTAAAACATTATCAGAATCCGCAAGTCCTAACCTATTAGATACTCTAAAAACATGGGTATCTACTGCAATAGATGGAACACCAAAGGCATTTGATAAAACTACATTAGCAGTTTTTCTTCCTGCACCAGCTAAAGAAGTAATTTCCTCCATAGTTCTTGGAACTTCTCCATTAAACTTTTCCTTAAGTTGATTACACATCATAATTAGGTTTTTAGCTTTACTTCTATATAATCCTATTTGCTTAATTCTCTCTTCAAGTTCTTCTACTGAAAGAGTTAAAAATGCATCTAAATCTGGATAATCTCTAAATAGTGTTTCAGTAACTTCATTTACCTTCTTATCAGTGGTTTGAGCTGAAAGTATTGTTGCCACTAAAAGCTGAAATGGAGAATCATGATTCAGTTCACATTTCGCATCTGGATAATCTTCTTTTAGTATATCCAAAATAGCTTTAGTTCTTTTTTTCATAAAAACACCTACTTATATATTCCTCTGTATTTCTCAGGTATTAAGGATGCTATTGATTTCATTATGTATTCCATACACCTATCATCATATGCGTGTCGTTCTTCATCTTTTCCCTTAACTGGTAATGATAAAGGTTCACCAAAATTAATGTTAATATCCGCATAATTAAACTTTTCTCCGCCCATATCTCCATCTTTATTTATCGGAAGAAAAATCTCAGTTCCTGTTATCCCAATTGGAATTATTTTCGCCTTAGTAAGTCTTGCTATTAATAATATTCCCTTCTTCCCTTCTATCATTGCTCCAGTTCTACTTCTAGTTCCTTCAGGAAAAATCATTAGATTTTCTCCACCTCTAACTAATTTAACAATCTTAGTTATAGCTTCCTTATCAGCAGAGTTAGGTTTAATTCCTACGTTTTTAATTAGCATAGTCCCAAGTTTTGTTATTGGGTCATTAGATAATTTAATTCCTGCTACAAAGGTTGGATCAAATTTTTCTTTAAGAACCTTAGCTAAAACTAGCCCATCCGCATTACTTAAGTGATTGCCAATGAATATTACAGGACCTTCTATGTCTTTTATTTTTTCATACCCCTCTACCTTCATGTTGGCATACTTCTTAAAATACCTATATACAATGACTTTAGTTATCTTTATTACTAATGACTCTGGTAATACATTAATTACCTTTACTAATGTTGGTGATAACATTATTCTACCTCACTTCCTAATTTATATATGTATAATTATATTTTATTACTGTTTAAAAGTCTATCAACATAATCTTTCAAATAAGGAGAATCTGTTTTTACTTCACTTATATCTCCCTTATCATTATTAATTCTTATCAAAGCATTCCTCTTTAATACATTTTTACCTCTCCAGCCACAAGAAGTTCTGAAAAATGTTTCTTTGAATTCCTTTGTACTTGCATTTACTAATTCTAGAGCATTATTATTATTCATAAAATCAAAAGGATAAAACTCTTCAATTTTAGAGAATTCAGCCTTTTCATTATATGGGCAACAATTTTGACAACTATCACAGCCAAATACTCTTCCCTTTAATAATTTTATATGTCTATCTTCTAAATCCTTCTTTTGAGTAAAATAAGATACACAAATATTACTATTCTTTTTATAAGGATTAATAGCTTTGCTAGGACAACTCTTATAACAAAGTTCACAGCTTCCACACTCTTTAAAATCCTGTATTTCCTTGTAATCTCTCTCTGTAGTTTCTATTTCTAAATCTGTTATAATTTCACCTAAAAATACATAGGAACCATACTTCTTAGTAATTATTAAGTTATTCTTACCAACAAAGCCTACTCCAGCTAAATAAGCTATATATCTTTCAGGTAAGACATTACTATCTACAAAGGATAAAGCTTTTCCACCAGCACTTTCAATAAATTCACATATTTGATTTAAATAAAACTTTACTACCCTATGATAATCAGTTCCTCTAGTATATACTGAAAAACCATTTTCATAATATTTCACATTATGAAGATAAGGGAAAGCTATTGATATAATAGTCTTTCCCTCTTCCATATAAATAAAAGGATTTATTCTCTTTGATATATCCTTTTCTTCAAACTCATTTTCAAGACCTTTTTCTTTTCTATCATAAAAAAAAGCTTCAAGTTCTTCAAACCTTCTACATTTTATAAATCCTAGAGTATCTAACCCTATGGAATTACAAAAATCTATAATATCCTCTTTCTTCATATTCTCCCTCTAATATTGCCCTCTAAATAATCATATGATTATATATAGTTTTCTTATTACCATCTTCATCTACTATTTCAATTATATCATTAACATTTCTAATTATATTTCTTCCTGCACATCCAACAACTGTTGCATTATTTGGTACATCCTTTAATACCACAGTATTAGCTCCAACTCTACTTCCTTTTTTTAGTACTATAGGTCCAAGAACCTTTGCACCTGCTCCAATAATAACATTATCTTCTACTGTAGGGTGTCTCTTGCCCTTTTCTTTTCCAGTACCACCTAAGGTAACTCCATGGTATATAGTAACATTATCTCCTATTTCACTAGTTTCTCCAATTACTACTCCCATTCCATGGTCTATAAAAAGCCCTTTTCCTATTTTTGCTCCTGGATGAATTTCTATACCTGTAATAAATCTAGCTATTTGTGAAACTAATCTAGCACAAAAAAATCTATTATGATTATATAAAAAATGTGATATTCTATAAGCTATTAATGCATGGATACAAGGATATAATAAAAATACTTCTATTTTACTTCTTGCTGCTGGATCATTTTCTAATATATTATTTATATCATATTTTAAATTCTTAAACACAGCTATTCCTCCTATAAGTGAAATCCAAAATCTTTGATTTTATAAATTAGACTTAATCTTATGAACCAATGTAAACATTAGTTACATGTACAATTAATACCTTAATCTAATCATAAATACCAAGAGATATGTACTTTTCCCCTCCATCTGGTGCTATTGCTAAAACTTTTTTGCCTTTTCCTAATTTCTTAGCCATTTCTAAAGCTACATGAACAGCTGCTCCTGATGATATTCCAAGTAATATCCCTTCTTTTTCAGCTATTAATTTTGTTACCCTGTAGGCATCTTCATCAGAAACATTTACTACTTCATCAATAATTTCTGGGTTATATATTTCAGGTATAAAGCCAGAACCTAATCCTTGAATCTTATGAGCACCTGCTCTTCCACCACTTAATACTGGTGACTTCTTAGGTTCAACTGCAACTATTTTTATATTATTTATTTTTTCTTTTAATTTTTCACCTACTCCTGTTATAGTACCTCCAGTACCAACTCCAGCTATAAAAACATCTAAATCATTTATATCATTATAAATTTCTTCAGCAGTAGTATAATAATGCTTTTCTCTATTAGCTAAATTTTCAAATTGCTGTGGCATAAAATAATTATCTTTCTTAGAAAGCTCAGTAGCTTTTTCTATAGCTCCATTCATTCCTAAAGAACCTTCTGTTAATATAAGCTCTGCTCCATAAGCCTTAATTAAATCTCTTCTTTCTTTAGACATGCTATCTGGCATAACAATTACAACTTTATATCCTTTAAGTCTTCCTATCATTGCTAAAGCTATTCCAGTATTTCCACTAGTAGGTTCAACTATAATAGATCCCTCTTTTAAAAGACCTTCTTTTTCAGCTTTTTCAATCATACCTAAGGCAGCTCTATCCTTAACGCTTCCCCCTAGATTATATTTTTCCAATTTCACATAAACTTCCGCACTATTTTTTGAAACTAAATTATTAAGCTTAACTATAGGTGTATTACCAATTAATTCTAATGTGTTATTATAAATCATATTTCCTCCAATATACTAATTAAATAAATTACTCTTCATATATTAGTTTAAATTAAAAGTACACAAAAAAACTTCGTCTCTAAGCCTTCTAGAGACGAAGTAAACTCCGTGGTTCCACTCTAATTAGATTAAAAATTAATCTCACTCTTAATGCAACTTGCATTTCATTATAACGGATGATACCGGAAAGTCCTACTATTATTTCAAACTTCAACTCCAAAGCGCACTTCATATAAATTATAGGTGAAAAGTTCTCATCTATCTTTTCTCTCTGTAACCTTCCTTTATACTACTTTTCTTTTTCACAGTTTTTAATTCCGAGTAATTTACTAAGTTTTATATTTTATATTATATGACTAAAATTACAAATGTCAATATTGACATTTATCTTATTTTTTTCTTCCATACTGGATACAAGATTTCATCTATTATATCATGAGTATTTACCGCTCCAATTAGCTTATTTTCCTCATCAATAACTGGAATTGTTAATAAATCATATTTTGCTATAAGTTCTATAGCTTCACTGATATCAACATCATTTCTTATCACATCTATATCCTCTGTCATTATATCCTTAACTTTAACATTTGGTTTATTTAAAATTAAATCTGCTGGTGTAATAGATCCAATAACTATATCTTCTTCATCAGTTATATAAATTCTATAAAGTTCATCTTCTTCTAGTTCTTCCATTTCTCTTAATATATCTATTATTTCTCCAACAGTTATATCTAAATTAAATGAAATAAAGTCTGTGCTCATTATACTTCCTACAGCTTCATCTTCATATTCTAATATTTCTTTAACTTCATCAGCATCTTCTTTTTCTAAATTAACAAGAATTTTTTCTCTTTCTTCATCGTCTAATTCATCTAATATGTCTGCAATTTCATCATTAGACATTATTTCCAAAAGTTCTGCTGCCTTAGTTTCACTTAATTCCTTTATTATACTACCCTTATATTCTGGTTCTATTTCCTCTAATGTATCAGCTGCTAAATCTTCATCTAAGGATTCAAATACTTGCTTTCTTGAACTTGCATCTAAGTTTTCTAGTATATCTGCTAAATCAGCTGGATGCAGTGTTGAAAGTTTCTTATATGGAACTGAAATTTGTAAATTATTATTTACCATTTCTAAAGACTCAACATCATCCCACATTAAAACTCTATCATCATATTCCTTCCTTAATAGCTTATAGATAAATCCACCAAGCTTTGCACAATTTAATCTTCTAAATCTTGCTAAAGGTCCTGTTTCTACTGCAATAACCCTGTACTCTCCTGCAATTTCAGCTATTCTTAAATCATCAACTCTTACTACTTGCTTTCCATTAATATCAACTATTTTTTTATCTAATAAATTTTCAGATAAAAGATAGGAATAAGTCCTTGGTAGTATTTCCTTACTTCCTCTTGTAACTATCTTTATCCTATTACCATCTTGTTGATAAAAGCTAATAGTTCTGAACTCATAATGAAAAGTAGAGCCATCACGTTTTACTTTATAGCCAATTACTCTAGGATAGCCATCTTCAGTAGTTACATAAATATCCTTAAGTTCGCCAATACTTTCATCAAATTCGTCGTAAATCTTTCTTCCAAGAATATTTGTATATAAAAATACTGATAGCTTTTTCATATTCTTCATGTCTTTCCTCCTCAATTTTTTAGAGGAGGTCTTTAAGAATGTTAATTTATAATGAAGCTTATCTCCTCTAAAAATCTAATATTCAATTTTATTAAATCACTACTCTGAGGGACACCCTCCATTTAAATTCACTCCTTATTTAAACTTTATATTTTCTAAATTAATATACATTCTCTTCAATATTATATTATATTAAAATTAAGCAAAAAGGCAACTTATAAATAAAAAAATAAATAAAAAGAATATACTGAAGGAAAGGAATTTATAAAAATTTATTCACAGAATAATATTTTTATAAATTCCTAAAAAATAAAAAAGCTACCTAAGTAGCTTTAAATTAAATTCATATTTATTTTAACTTACTGTTTCACACCTAATACTTTAAGTCCACCTTTTATACATTTTATGTTAAGAGGAAAATCCGGTCCCTTTTCACCGTCTATATCAGTTACTATATCCTCATGTGATTCAATATATATATTATTAGTTTTAAAGTAAATTACATGATCAGAGTCTAAATGCTCACCCTTTAATACCTTCACAAATAATGGTATAAGTTCAATAATAGGAATAGCCTTAAAAATAATAACATCTAATAATCCATCAGAAGCATTTGCTCTAGTTGCAAGTTTAAAATTACCTGCCGTTTGTCCATTGAATACAAGCATAAAGTACATATTGCCTTCATACTCCATTTCTTCGGATTTAATTTTTATTTCAAGCTTTCTAAAGTTAGGTAATTCCTCTAATCCTTTTAAATAATAAGCTAACTTTCCTATAGTATTTTTTAAATTAACATCTGTTTTTTGAGAAACATCAGTAAATAATCCAGTACTTGCTACATTAACAAAATACTTATCATTAATACTTCCTAAATCTACAGAAGTAACCTCTGAAGATAAAATTTGTCTACATGCTTTACTTATATCTGATGGCATTCCTAAGAATTTTCCAAAATCATTAGCAGTACCAACTGGCAATATACCTATTGGAACAGATACTCCTGCCTTAGTCATAGCATTAACCACATTATCTATAGTCCCATCTCCACCAGCAATTAAAACATAGTAATAATTTGTGTCTCTAAAGTCATTAAAAGCATTAATTACATCCATTTCCTTATCTATTCTGTAGGGGACAATAGTGTATCCTGCTTCCTGATGAATTTTTATTACACTATCTAGATGATCTAATATTACGTTCTCTCCAGAATATGGGTTATAGATAAATTTAACCTTTTTCACTTTACCCCTCCTTATTTTATAAAAACAACTGCATTTATAAAAATTTCTTACAATATAATATATTACTATACTACTATAATTTTCATATAAATCAAATTATTTATTAGCCACAAATCTTAATTTTATATTAATAATTTTTTAAATCTTTTATTAGCTTATCTTTTCGTGAAATTTATGATATAATATTGCATTGATAATAAGATTAAGGCAAAAATTTCAAGTAGCCTTAAAATCAGGAGTGATTATATGAGAAAAAGTTGTATTCCTAATATTTTTACATTTATTAATTTATCATGTGGCATAATATCTATTTTATACACTTTCCAAGAAAATTATTTATTTGCTAGCTTTTTTATATTAATAGCAGCACTTGTAGATAGATATGATGGCAGAATAGCTAGATGGTTAAATGTTTCTAGTGAACTAGGTAAGGAGTTAGATTCCCTTGCAGACCTTGTTTCCTTTGGTGTTGCACCATCTATATTAATGTTTTTAATGTATCAATTAAGAAATGTAGGTCCATCAGGACTAATCGGTACAATAGTGTTACTATCCTTCCCTATTTGTGGAGCTTACAGATTAGCTAGATATAATACTTCCACTTTTGATGGGGTATTTACTGGAGTACCTATAACTATTACTGGAAGTTTTATTGCTATATTTGCATTTTTTACACTTAACCGTGCAGTTAGCCCATTAATTCCAATAGTTTTATTAATATTAGGTTCTTATCTTATGGTAAGCACTTTTAAACTAAAGAAAGTATAATATTTATTTATATAAAAATAGGAGCTGTAAAACAGCTCCTATTTAAATTATAAGCATTTAATTCTAAATAATTAAAATTCATCATCCTCATCATCTTCCCTTGATGAAGAATTTTGAAATTCTATCTCATTATTAATTTCTGTTAATATATTATCCTTAATAACTTTATCATCTATAAAGCTTTTCTTTATTTTACAATACTTAATATAGGATGTATTACATTCATCTAAAGTCTTTATTATTTCATCTATTATTTCTCCTAAGTTATCAGCTCTTTTAACAGCTTCTTTAACATCACTTTTTTTAGCTTCAGATATATTATTAAGTTCGTAAGCACCTCCTATTAATAATCTATAGGAATTAACTAAAGTACTTAATAAGCTAGTAAGATTACTAACATCAGTATATTGACTGTTTATTATGCCTCTATAAGACAATAAATTCACCTGCTTATTTACCTATTTTTGCATTTCCATAACAAACTCATCATCAAGTTTATTATATATATTTTCATTCTTATTAAATTCATTTCTTATTACTTCTGGTTTGTTACAAACACTTCTTATATTTACAAGGTCACAATTTATATTTCTTATTTCTTCTTTTAAAATTTCCCTTGCATTATCAAATATTTCATTTAAAGTAGGCTCTATATAATCATAATTTAAATTTTTACAATTAAGTTCTTTTAAGTTTTTATTATATATATCCTCAAGTTTACCTATATATTCATCTATAATTTGATCTTCATCAGATGAGGAAATAGGCATTGTTACATTAGATATTAAATCTTTATAACTATTATAAAGCTCCCTAAAGCTTTTAGCATAATAATTAACTAATGTCTTAATATTAACTCCATTTTTATCTAAGCAACCTTCCTCTTTAAGTTCTTCTATAAATTTCATAAAGCTCTTTGAATAATTTGATGTTTGTTCCTCTATTTTTTTATCATTTATGTTAATTAAATTTTCCATCTCCTCTGCAATAAAGCCAGAATCTTCTCTTGAATTTCCTTCTGAATTTAAATCCATTAACATTCTTCTGTTAATATTATACTTTGAATTACTTAAATCTGTATCATATTCCATACAATCATTTTCACTGTTATACCTAAAATCATCACTAAAGACTACGGGAACAAAAAAATCCCTTGGTATTGAAATAAACATAAGCTACCTCCTTAAGCATTTGAAACTTTACAATAAGGTTTAAAATATGCTCTTGGATACTTACATAATGGACAAATTAATGGTGCTTCTTCTCCTTCATGGATATATCCACAATTCATACATACCCATAAAGAATTCTTAGGCCCCTTAAACATTGTTCCATCTTCAATCTTATCATACAGTTCCTTAAATCTCATTGAATGACCTTCTTCAACTTCTCTAAGTTCCTTATAGAAATCAGCTATATCATTAAATCCTTCTGCTCTAGCATCATCCTCGAACTTTTTATATACATTTTCATTTTCATTAGTTTCACCTAAAACGCTGTCTAATAAGTTGTTTTTGGTACATCCAATTAAGTTTAAATATCTACCAAGCACTTCTCTTGCATGAGCTAATTCATTATGTGCAGTTTCATCAAAGATTTCTGCAACCCATTGATATCCATCAACTCTAGCCTTTTCAGCGTATAAATTATATTTACTTCTAGCTCTAGATTCACCTGCAAAGGTTCTATAAAGATTTTGTTCAGTTTTACTTCCTTTAAGATCCATAATATTCTCCTGTAAATTTATATCTATTATAGATTATGCATGGTTTATCTAATTGTGAAATAAAAGAACTTCTAATTAATATATATATTCCTATCTTCATTACAAACTATTTCTAAGGACTTTTCATCTTTACTCTTAGTTAATAATATAACCTTATGTCCCCATAAATCTTGTATATACTTTAGGGTTTCCTTAGCATAAGTTAATTCTAGCTCTCTTCCATCAAAATTATGCTCTAAAGTCAAACTTAAATCTCGTTTATTAAAATTAATAACTCTTATATATGGAATTGATGCTACCCCACAAGTATCAGCTAAATAATTTCTAATTTCTCTCCAGCCCTCTTCATCAGGTACTTCTTTTACCATATAATCAAAGCTCTTTTTAGCATATTGGAATAAATTAAGTTCCTTACAAAGCTCCTTTGTTAAATATCTTCTAATAAAAGAACTATCTCTTTCATTTTTTCTAACTTCAAAAAGCTTTTCTCTGCCATATCGTCTTTCTATATCTTGAAAAATATTAAAACCTATATAATAAGGATTTAGTCCTCCTAAAATAGGTGCAACTACATCATTATGTCTTTTTAGAAATTCAAAATGAAGTCCTTCATCTAAATCTAAGGATTTTAATATATTATAATGCCAAAAGCTTGCCCATCCTTCGTTCATTATCTTAGTTTCAATTTGAGGTAAAAAATACTGGGTTTCTCTTTTTACTATTTTTAATATATTCTTTCCCCATTCCTCTAAGGAGCCATATTTTATAATAAAGCCTAATAAGTCATCAGAAGGTTCTAATGGAATCTTAGATACATCTGGAAATGGAACTTCTTCATATACATCTAAGATACCTTTATTTTCTTTTTTAGAATTATAATCTGAAATAATACTATTTCTTACTTCTTCTTCAGATAGTTCCTTAATTCCAATGGTTCTAGGTATTTGATATCTTATTGCATGAGCTGCATCTAGTACCTTTTCTACTCTTTCATATCCTATACTTGGGTCATTAATATAGCCTCTTATTATTTCCGCATCTAGCTTAAACATCTCTAAAACTGATTTTGCCTTTGTGCCTTCTATAAAAAGTCTGTTATTGGCAAAAAAGTCATTATGTCCATATACATGAGCCATAGTTAAGATTTGAAGTAGTAATGTATTTTCCTTCATTAAATATCCAAGACAAGGATCTGAATTTATTACCATTTCATAAGGTAGTCCTGTCATATTTAATGAATAAAGAGTTTTATTTTTATCATAGGCCTTACCATAGCTCCAGTGAGGATATTTTGAAGGCATACCCAAATAGGCTTCATATCCTAGCATTTCATTAAAACCTATTATTTCAAATTCTTGAGGATAACAATTAAGACCAAACTCTCTTGCTTTACCTTCAATTATTTCATTCCACTCTTCTAAAGTTCTAATAGTGTATTCCATCTTTACTCCTCCTTTAGCTCCTTAGATAACATTACCTTTAAAGCTATCCATAAATCCTTTTTCTCTTTAACTATTACAGATACAAAGTTTTTACAGGTTATTTCCTTATTAAATCTATAATACATAGTTGTTGAATAAGTAGAAGGTAGTAATTCAGCATATCCAAACATATTACTTATATCACATAATTCTCTTACAGACTTCATAGCTCTTTCATTATCTTCGCTCCAGTTATCCCCATCACTAGCATAAACAGGGTAAATATTCCACATTTCTGGTGGATATTTTTCTCTAACTAGCTTTAAAGCTTCATTAATTCCACTAGAAATATAAGTTCCCCCTGATTCTGCCTTATGAAAAAATTCAAATTCATTTACTACTTTTGCTACAGTTGTATGAGATATAAATTCAAAGGCAATGTTATTATATTTTCTTTTTATAAACCTTGATAAAACAAAGAATAATGATCTTGCCATATACTTTTTACTACTATCCATAGAGCCTGAAACGTCCATAATAAAAATCATTACTGCATTACTTTCCTTCTTAGGTTTCTTTTTTATCCTATGATACCTAAGATCTTCATCTTTAAATGGAAATCTAGTTATTTTACTATCTACTCCTGCTTCAAGTAATGCTCTTTTTTGACCTTGTTTTCTTGAAATCTTTGATATAACAGTCTTCTTCTTAGCAAGTCTTGGATTTATTCCATATCTTTGGTATCCACGCCTTCTACCTGAACTTTCTGTTATTATCTCTGAATATTTTTTTCTATCTAAATTAGGTAATTCTAAATCTTCTACTATATAATCCATAAGTTCTTCTAAGGTTATTTCTGTTTCATATACATCTTCCCCAGGAGAATTACCTGCTCCTGTATTACCTGAATTCCCAGAACTTTTTCCACCATCACCAATTTTATCTCCACGCTTCTCTTGTCCAGTTCCTGTTGCAACACCTTTATTATTTTTACCAAAGACAAATTGGTATTCCTTTATTCCTCTAATTGGAATCTTAAATTTCTTATTTTTACTTTCACCTATTATACTTTCTTCTGAAAGTATATCTCCTAAATTTTCTTTTATAGATTTTTCTACTAATTGCCTATGTCTTCTTCTATCTTCTATAGATCTATCATGCTCCAATGGATTATCTGTATTGTCTCTGAAGATTGCCATTATATCAATCCTTCCATAAGTTGTTTGCTGCGTATTTAAGTATTACATCACAACAATGTAGACAGTATCCATTATTTTGCATTTCCTCAACCATAGAATTATATTTTTCTGCTTGCTCTGAATCTCTTACTCTAGATTTAGTTATTATTCTAGATAAATCTTTTACAGATGCCATAAGCTTCTTTTCTATTGCTTCTTTTAAAGGTTCATAAGAAGAATAATCTATTTTGCTTCCATTTCTAACTAAATAGAACATATATGAAGTTACATCTGCTCTAAAGCCCTTAGAGGAATTTTCTGAAACTCCAATTTGCTCTTCTATACTTCTCATAAATTCTTCATCTGGATTTAATTCTTCTCCAGTAGATGTATCCTTTATTTTGCTCTTATTAACAAAGGCTTCTGCATTATCTATATAGTTATCAAAAAGGCTTTCTGCTTGTTCCCTAAAGGAATGAATAAATGCTTTGGTAATTTCTTTTTCTAATATTTTGTTATATTCTTTTCTTATAGTATCTTGAATAAAGCCTAGATACTTTTTCTTATCTTCTATTGCAATATCTAATTCTTTTACAGATTTAATTATACTTTCCATTATACTTAGTGGATTAATACAATTATGCTCTGAACTAGATAGGGCATTATCTATTGCCTTTATAATAAATCTTGTACTAATTCCCTTCATACCCTCATAGGAGCCAGCTTCTTCTCTAAGCTCATTTATATCTATTCTCTTAGTTCCACCCTTTTCTACTATTTCTTCTCCATTATATATCTTAAGCTTAGTTATAGGGTCTACCTTAGCTGAAGCTGCTAATCTTGATAAAATTGCAAACATAGCTGCAATTTCAATAGTATGTGGCGCTATATGAGCATTGAAATTACTCTTCTTTAATATCTTTTTATAAATCTTAACTTCTTCATCAAGTTCTAAGCAATATGGAACTTCAACTTTAACAATTCTATCTAATATAGCTTCATTGGTGTGGTCTGACTTAAATTTATTCCATTCTGCTTCATTAGAATGTGCAATTATAACTCCATCAAAATAAATCATAGAGCCCTTTCCAGGTGATGGAATAGACTTTTCTTGAGTTGCAGTAATAATTGTATGAAGATATTCAACATCATTTTTAAATACTTCTATAAATTCAACTAAGCCTCTATTTCCAACATTAAAGGCACCATTTAATGAAAAAATTCTTGGATCATCTTCTGGATAAATATCCATTTTGGAAATATCTATTGAACCTGTTAAAATAGAAGTATCTTGATTGTTAGGGTCTACAGGTGGTACTACACCAACTCCCTTTCTTGATCTAATAGAAAATTCTTTCTTCTCTACTGGAAAATTTTCATATTCTCCATTATAATCATTTAATAATTTATACCTACATACAGGGCATAAATCTCCTTCTATTTTAGTTCCTAACATCTTTTCAAATTCTGGTCTTAAATGACTTGGTATCAAATGTAGAGGCTCTTCATGCATAGGACATCCCTTTAAGGAATAAATTGGCTCACATTCTACTAATGCTCTCTTTAAAGCTTCAACTAAAGAAGACTTTCCTGCACCAACTGGTCCAACTAAATATAATACTTGTCTTGCTTCTTCTCCATTCATAGAAGCTGAATGAAAGTAGTTTACAATCTTCATAATTATCTTATCAATACCAAAGAAATCATCCTTAAAGAATCCATATTTTCTTATAGAATCATTGCCATATATCTTTTTAACCTTAGGATTTTCTTCACCTTTTAGCACTTCTACTCCCTTACTAACTATCATGTTATAGATTCGTCCGTGTGAAAGCTTTGCTATATCAGGGTTAGACTTAACTATTTCTAAATAATCCAGAAATGTTCCTTCAAATTTATCTCTATTTCTGCTTTCTCTATCACTTTTTATAAATTCCTTGAAATCCAAAATGACTCCCCCCTTTTTATAAAATATATTCATTCTGCATGTTTATATATGACAAATATTTAGGGTATAAATATATCCCTTAATTTTCTATAAGTATGCTAAAACTTAAAAAGTGTGCTAGATAAAATAAAATGGGAGCTGTTAAACAGCTCCCATTTTATTTTATCTAGCTAATTCAATATCTCCAAAATTCTTTTGTTTTAAAATAGCTTGGCTTCCAGCTTCAACAGGTCTCCATCCCTTTTTAATTAAATTATTTATATATAATTTATTATATATAAATGGGAATACTAACCATGATATACCACAAGTTACAAATGAAGCACCTAATGTGATAATCATATACATCCAGTCACCCCTAAAAAGTGGAACAAAAAATCCAAAGAAAAACATTGTCCATGAGAAGCCTACTTTAACTTGTTTTATTTGTCCTATTTGATTCTTCAAAGTAATATTCATAAAAATCCCCCTATTAAGTTAAATATGGTATAATTTTTGTTTAATTCACGTTAATATTATAAACATATAGTACTTATTATTAAAGTATTTCGACAAATAATTATATAAGTAAATTTATAATTCATTTTTTTATTATAAATTATAATAAAATTTTATTTTCAGTATTATTTTTGTTAATTTATGAGAATTGAACCATGCATATCTACAGATTTTTTATTAGTTTAAGCTGTAAAATTTGATAATTTAATAATTAACCCATCAAAGACTTGTTTTTTATCACCATAAATTAATTTAAATCCAAGGAGAGATATAAGTAAAAATGATATAAATTCCTAAATAAAAAGCTGTATATAAGTTTTTAAATACTTACATACAGCTTTTTATTATGACCAATTGTATTGCCTTAATTCCACATCATATTCCATATAAATTCCACTTGCTAAAGAAATCTTATATTTTAATATTTCAACATCTTCTAGCTTTCCTGACTTCGGAGCTTTTCCTGAAAATGCATTAGATGTTCCTCCTGCAGCTACAGCTTCATTATATTTCATTTCTATAGTTTCTCCAGTATCTTTTAATTTCAATATTAAAGTAATTCTGTTTATAGTTTCTTCTGACTCATTTTTAAAAGTAGCTTTTAATACTTTAGTTTTATTTTCTTCTACTATATTAAAAGTTATAGGAGTTGAATCTACTTTTAAAGGTAAATCCTTTACAGTATTCTCCACTTTATTTTCTTTATTATTAGCTATAGCTATTCCACAAGCTAAAACTGAGACTATCACTACCAAAATAACCATTAATATTTTAATTTGTTTTTTGTTTTTTTTTCTTTTTTCAATTCTTTTCTTAACATTATTATTTGAATTACTCATATTTCTCCTTTATTTTTATATTAAATTAATTTCCTATAAATATTATACCTAGTTTTTTCACTTAAAATTCATTAATAGAAAACTGTCTAGAACTAAAAGTTCTAGACAGAATTTTTTATTCAAACTCAAAAACTAATTGGAAATTACCTTTTGACCTTCCTCCTATGAAGTTATTACCATGCTTACTTGTAAAGCTTAATTTTGCTTCATAAGGTTCTGATAAACTAGTAGCTCTTGGTAAAGTTCCTATAAATGTTTTAGTTGTCATGTTATTTGAGAACCATAGAGGATTTTGCTTAGTAGTTAAATTATCTCCTCTTAGCCCTTCCTTAACAAACATTCCTAATGCCATTTTACTCATTGAGTCTTCTTCATTTAAATTTTCCCAATCAAGTGAATTTGGATCAACAATATCTAAGTTTCCAGATTCAGCTTCCTTAGTGAATGATTTTACAGATACTCTTACATCACTGGTTCTGTTATTAGTAAGTTTTAACATTCCTGAAACAAACGGATCTGCTTCTTCATTAATTAAATTTGTAACTACTTGGAATGGTACAACTGTAGGTACTGATACATTTATAGTTCTTATAACTTCTATCTGTACATTTTCTAAAGTTGATACTTTTCCAAAACTATTTGTAACAGAATAATTAGCGTAATAAGTTCCAGATACATCAGGATTAAAATTAGTATCCGTTATTTCAATATTAGCTGAAATATCACCTTCATCTGAATCATTTGCAACTACTATTGATTTTAGATAATTAATTTTTTCTTCCTCTGTAATAATACTGCCTTCTTCCACAGGAGCTCTATTCATATCTCTTACCGTAAGAACAGCTTGAGAATAAACATTAACATTCCTATATACAATAGTTGTTACTCCTTCAGAGTTTGTAACTTGATACTTAATTTCATTTAAACCTATTCTTCCAGTATTAACTTGACCAGTTATTATGATCTGACCAGTTAATTCTGTTCCATCATAGTTTATAGCTGTTACTCCTTCAGATTCATCAAATTCACTTCCTTGAAGAACTTCTCTATCATCTACACCTAATATACTTGGGGAACCTATTTTAACAGGTTTTATATTTTGCTCACCATCTTTATTTAAATAAAATCTAGTGTTTTCAAGAATACTTCTATTTTGAATACCATCAGTAAAATCTTCAAGTAAAAGTTCTTCATCAGTATCACTATCAAATCCAATTTTACCATTTATACGAACTCCATAGTAATTCTCTGGAACATTTATATATTCAAATTTGAAATAATCTCCATCATTAAATCCTGAAGAAAGTTTACTTCTTAACCCACTATTAACTCCAGTATCCGATCCCATAGATATATATGTATGCTCTATTCCATCTTCACTGCTATAATATATAACTTTAAAGGCTGCTGATCTACCAACTTCATAGTTATAAAATCCTGTTGTAGTTGGGAATGTAACTTCCTTAGTTACATGATTAAATTTTATTTTAAAAGGTGTCCCACCCGAAGTACCAATATATTCTATAATTGATTCATTTCCATCAGGTAAATAATCTGGTTTAAAACTTGCTTCTAATCCAGCATCAGTAATATAAAATCTAGTGTACTCGAAATCATCTGCCATATCTACAGCATCACTATAATCTTCTAATGCATTTCTAACTACACCCGAAATACTTACTCTAAATGCTTGATAGGCATTCATTTCAATATAGTCTCCATACTCAAATTGTAAATTATTTAATGGATTTAACTTACTTGAAGTTGCTGCATCTGAAGTTGATAATACAATTTGACTACCGGTTTTAAGAGTACCCTCTTTATTATATACAGATATTACATAAAACCTGGTACTACTTGCTTCATTATTCATAGCATTAGAGCTTCTATCACTTAATTGTATTCGCATAGTTTCTGAATTAAAACTCATTTTAAAAGCAGTAAATCTTCCTTCGCCCTTCTTATGTCCACCAAAAGTAATTATATTTCTATCTATTGCCGACTTAACTTTATATATTCTTTCAGCCTGAACACTACGTCCCCAACTATCAGTAAGAATAATATTAATTCTATGAGTACCTAATGTATTCATTTTTTCTTTATCTTCTTCTGATATTGATACGTCTGATTCTCCAATATCAATATCATGATCATCACTTATTATTGTATTTTCTCCATAATTGTGATTATCACCTTTATATACTTCTATTGTTTCTTCAGGATTTAAAATCTGCAAACTAGGTGCTTCATTATATATTGCTCCTAGTGCCTCTTTATTAATCTTAAATCTTACATTATTCATAAAGTCTGGATCATCTATACCATCTGAATAATCTTCTGTAATTATAGTTTCCTTATCTATAGCTCCTAAAATTTTAACACCATTTTTAGAATCACTAGCATATACACTTATATAATCACCATATTCATATATAGTGTTATCAAAGGCTCTTAACTCAGCATCTATTTGTAGTTCATTCATATCGCCCATAATTACTATAGACTTTTTAATATTTCCATATGAATCAAATAACTTTAATTCATATAACTTTTCATCATTTGAACCTCTATTTATTTTGAAATAGTCTAAAATATTAAAATTCTTATTAACTACTAAATTATTATTAGTATTATCTATATGAATTTCAAACTTAGGATCTTCTGATGTTGGCTCAAAAAATTGAATTTTCGTGTTCTCTAAGGATGATTTAACAGTTATATTTCTCTCTTTAACTGTCTTTCTTCCCCAAGTGTCTTCTACACTATATATAGCTTTATAATTACCTATTTGAGTAATATCTAAATCTGTATTAATTTGAACATCTGCTTCTGATATAACTGAATCATGTAAGTCATCATCTCTTGCTATAACACCTTTATATAGGTCAATAGACTCATCTTTATATAATGTAAGATTTTCTCCTACCTCTAATATTGGTGCGTTATTGAATACTGCTTTAAAGTTATCTTCTTTAATCATAAATCTTACATAATCAATATTATCTGAATTTGATACTCCATCTTCATATGACTCATTTTGATCTTCTATTATTCCTGTTATAGATATTCCTTCTTCCTTATTATATACAGAAACACTAATATAATCTCCATAATTATAATCTACAGCATACCCTGAAAGTGAATCTAAGTTAGTGGCAGTAACTGTAATAATATCTTTTGTAATACCATTTTCATCATATAGATTTAATGTCATTAATTCTTCAATATTTCCAGAATAACTTTTATTAGATCTATTAACTATTATTTGCTGATTAATAGTATCCATATTAAATTCTAATAATTGAGAATTTCCATTATTGCTATCTAATAATCTAATTTTATTTTCTTCTAAGGTATTTCTTTCTATTACTGTTATTTTTCTTGGTATTTCTATTAAATTTCCCCAACTATCTGTCAATAAATAAGTTGCGTTGTACTCTCCTAAAATATTCTCATTAAAGCCTTGAACATCAACTTGAATTCCATAATAGTTATCTGGGTTATTAGCTGATATCATTAAACCGTCATAAATATGACTTAAGTCACCTCTTTTAATAGTTAAATCACCATTAATTGCAACTTGTAATATTTCACGCTCTATTAACTCAAATCCTCTATCAGTAATTTTAAATCTTACATTTTCGAATAATTCTTCACTTTCAAAACCATTATCAAATGTCTTTCCATTACTATTTTCAATATTACCATTAATTCTAACATTACTTCGGTTTATTGAATAAACACTAATAGTATCATTATTAGCATAGTTTATTTGAGTTAATTTATCAATTTCACTACTTGATGACATTTCATTTTCATTTAATGTTATTCTTAATTTTTCTTTTGCATCTCTATTCCTAACTACTATTTCAAAATATCTTTCAGTAGATGTTGTGGAATTTGTGCTATTTGAATTTTTATCAACTACTATCTTATAAGTATTTACATCAAATCTTAAAGTGAATTTTTTCTCATTAGTATTATTGGATGAATTACCATAAACATCTATAGTATTTTGACTGATTTTTGATACTACAATAACTCTAACATCTTGACTAGTGCTTCTTCCCCAGCTATCTGTTAATACATAAGTTATTGAGTATATTCCTATTTCGTCTTGATTTACTTCTCCAATAATCTTAATATCTTCTACTTCTATATCATTATCTTTATCATCAGACACTACAATTCCTGATAATAATTCTGGTTCATCTCCAAAGAAAACTATTCTATCTGTTACATTAATTATCTTAGGAGCTTCGTTATATATTGATGTTAATCCTGAATTATTAGCTATAAATGCTACATTATTCATAAAATCATCATCATCTATACCATCATTATAATCTTCATTATAATAACCTTGATTATTTATACCTTCTTCTTTGCCTATATCTCCTGTTATTATTAGGTTCTTAGGCTCTGAAGCCCATAATCTTATATAATCTCCTTCTTCATAATTAACTTCATTTAAAATATCTAATTTAGTAGATGTCCCTTTATCATTACCTTGAAGATTAATTGTAGCTTTTTCATTTCCGTTAGGCCCATATATTGATATTTTAAAAGCAATGCCATCACCTATTCTTTCATTTATCATTGTATCCTTTTGATTATTTAAAACATATTTATTAGTTTCATTATCAAATAAAATTTCAAAAGCTGGATCAATTTCTGCTGATGTAATATCTAATGTTGATTTTGTTGCTTCCTTAGCATATAACATAATTTTATTTTTATATATACTAGGTCTAACATAAACATTTCTTTGTACTACTGTTTCTCTACCCCAACTATCTGTAGATCTATATGTATAAACATATTTTCCTACACTTGATAAATTTGGTGGTCCTTCTACAGTGAACTGTGGTGTTGTTTCATCAATATCATCAGTAACGCTAACTTCACTTCTAGGATCAAATGTTGCCATATCTTCTTCAAATATATTAATATCTTCAACTCCACTAAATACTGGTCCATAATTGTAAACAGGATCTAAATATCTTTGATTTTCATTTCTTCGTAAATAG
Organism: Clostridium sp.; assembly: GCF_021443865.1. Taxonomy (GTDB): domain Bacteria; phylum Bacillota; class Clostridia; order Clostridiales; family Clostridiaceae; genus Clostridium. Next base: position 8,947 of record NZ_JABUTB010000006.1, on the reverse strand, counting down.
AATCTAACATTTTTAATATCGTTATGACCTTCTACTTTATCAGCATATGATTTATTTTCTTCTGATATTGCTCCTCTTACACGGACCCCTGTAAATTCTTCGGGAATATTTATCAATTCAATATTAATGTAATCTCCATCATTAAATCCTGATGCAAGCTTATCTTTCACGTAACTACTAACCCCACTAGAACCTCCAGCAGATGAATAAGTATATAGTTGATTTTCCTGACTATTATAATAACTACACCTAAATACAACAGAAGAAGTACCATAGCAATAGAAGGTAGTTGTTGCTGGGAAGGTAACACTTCCATCATTGTGATTAAATTGTATTTTAAATGGGAAACCTCCTTGAGTTCCTCCATATTCTAAAATAGATTGACCCTCTTGAAGTTCTTCTGGCCTAAAGTCTGCTTCTAAACCAGAATCTGTTATATAAAACCTAGTATAATTAAAGTCATCTGAGTAAAAAATACCGTCACTATAATCTTCTAATGCATTTCTAACTACACCAGAAATACTTAATCTAAATGCTTGATAGGCATTCATTTCAATATAGTCTCCATACTGAAATTCTAAATTTTGTAATGGATTTAACTTAGTTGAAGTTGCTGCATCTGAAGTTGATAATACAATTTGACTACCGGTTTTAAGAGTACCATCTGCATTATATACAGATATTACATAAAACCTGGAATTACTTGCTTGATTATTCATAGGTAAAGCACTTCTATCTTTTAATTTTATTTGCATAGCTTCTGAGTCAAAACCAATTTTAAAAGCAGTATACCTTCCTATATTCTTATTATGTCCACCAAATATTATTTCATTTCTATCTATGGACGTTAGTAAGGTAAATCTCTTCTTTTCTGAATCTTCTCTTCCCCAGCTATCAGTAACTGTAAATTCTGCTTCATATTCACCTAAATCAGATATAGAATCTAAACTCATTGGATTTTCTTCTGGAATATCATCTATTACCTTTTTAACAGTAATTTCTACGGATTCTTTTTCTATAGTTTCGTCAGGATCAGTTATAGTAATAGCATTTAATAAATCACTTCTATAATCATCACCTTTGTATATTGATAATTCCTCATCAATAACGGTTATTTCTGGTTGATTATTATATACAGCCATTAATCCATCTATAGACCCCTTGAAGATAACATTATCCATAAAGTCAATATTTTGAATACCATCTTCATAGTTTTCATCTATGTTATCACTTTTTATAAGATTACCTTTTATACTTAATTTAGTACTATCTGAAGCCCATAATCTTATATAGGTTTCAAATCCTATAGGTATATTTTTTAATTCGTCAAGTTTATCTGAAGTTCCAGTATCACTTCCTAAAAGAGATACTTCTTTAATAAGCTTTTTATTGGCATTATATACTGAAATTCTAAATACCACATCTTCATTTGATTGATCTAATGGTTGATCATTTCTATCTGTAATGCTAAATCTGAAAGTCTTAAAGTCAAAACCAATTTTAAATGCTAACTCATTATTTGAATTATTAAACTCAATAGTATTACTTTCAATTACTGGCTTTACATATATTTTTCTTTCAACTTCAACACTTCTTCCCCAACTATCAGTTACCTTATATTTAATAGTTTGTGTTCCTACTATTGAAGTATCTATTTCACCTATAAATTCTATTTCTGAATTATCGATAGTTAAATCATGGTCATCTGTTACATAAACATTCTCTAACTTATCAAATAAACTATTCTTCATAATAGAAATCTCTTCAATTCCATGAATTTCAGGTGCCTCATTATATACTGCTTCTAAACCATTTTCTGTTACTTTAAATCTAGTATTAATCATTTGATCATCATCTTCAAAACCATTTGAATAATTATGATTTTTAGAACTTATAACATCTCCATTAATACTAACTTTATTGTATTGATATCCAGTTATACTAATCATATAATTATAATCTATATCTAGATCAGTTATTTCTTCTAAAGAGAATTCATCTAAAAATTCATTCCCTTTAATGATTGATTTTCCTAATTCAATTCCTTCATCATCAAATACTTTTATAATAAATACATCTGAATTTAAATCACCTGATATAAATTCATTATTTACTATCTCTTTGTATATCAATTTTTCAACATCATCAAAATATAATGTAATTATTGGCTTATTTGTTTCATCATTCTTAAGCAAACTTATTGTATTTTGTTCTAGTTTATTTTTCGTAAGCACATCTATTTCTTTTATTACAGTAGATGATTTTCCCCATTTATCTGTTATAGTATATTGAATTTCATGTTTTCCAACTTTGAACACTTCATCCTTGTTATACTTAACTCTAACAAGATTGATATTTAAGTTATCATGATCATCTTTTATTTCTTTTATAAATCTTAATGGGTTAAATTCTTCTCCTCTTTTTATTGTTAAATCATCATTAAATACTATTACAGGGGCATCATTATATATAGCCTTTAAAGTAGCACCACCTAATTGAAATCTAACATCCTTCATAAATTTTTCATCTTGTATACCATCTTCATAATCTTCTGTTATTTCAGGATCCTTATCTATGGTACCAATAATTTTTATGCTGTTTTCAGGAGTTGATGACCATAATTCTATTGTATCTCCACTTGTAAATCTATAGTCATCTAATTGATCTAAAGCACTATTTAGTCCAGAATCCCCCCCATTAAGTTTAATATCTTTCTTTGTAATACCAGCTTTACTAAATATTCTTATCCTGAAAGATAATTCATTTGGGTTTTCTGTATTTAATTTTTCATTAGACCTATTACTTAATATAATTTTTTTGTCAACATCATCAAATCTTAAGGTGAAAATAGTACTTACTCCATTACTACTCATGATATTCATAAATGTGTTCGCCATATTACTATCTGCTACAATAGTTATAGTTCTTGTTGCTGTTCCAATTACTCCCCAGCTATCTTTAACAGTATATGTAACAGTTTGATCTCCTAATCTATTAGGGTCATATGCAGTTACTGATACCGCAGATTTGTTTATTTTTCCATCAATATCATCACTTACAGAAATATCAGCTAATAAGTCTATATGCTCTCCTCTTGTTATTTGAAGTTTTTCATCTTGATTCTCCCATGTTATTACTGGAGCTTCATTAGTTAAATACTTAAAACCACTTTTTAATAATTGAAATCTATGACCTTCTAACTTATCTGCTGGAATCCCCTCATTATAAGAGAAGTCTGCATCCTCTATACTACCTTGTATTTTAAGTTTTGTATCAGATTTTGCATGATAGATATATATTTGATCACCAAGTGTAAATGATGTTCCATTAAACTCATCTAAAAGTTTATTATCAGCTCTATCTGAACCATTAAGAGATAATACTTTTCTTACTGTACCAGCTTTAGTATATATGATAATTTTAAAGTATGTATCTTTTATCTTATTATCAAATACCCTTGAATCTCTATCATATATTTCCACTTTATTAGAATTTTGATTAAATCTTAATTTAAATCTTAAGGTATCTCCATCAGGATATTCCGAACCATGTACTTCTATAATATTATTTATTAATATGTTTGTATTAAAGGTTATAGATTGTTCTTGTATTTTTTCTTCTTTATCTTCTAATACTTTTAGCTCTCTTAATATAGATGTATTTCTTCCCCAGCTGTCTTCTATTGAATATCTTAAAGCAATAGTATTGCCATTATTATCTTTTTCTTCAGTAATAACAATCTTCTCATTTGATATCACACCATCATGATCATCTATTACTTCAACACCTTTTAACTGTTCTTCTCTTGTAGTTAAAAGATTATCCATAGCTTCTAGTCCTCTAATTTCAGGAGCTTTGTTGTATATAGCTTCTATTCCATCTTCTACAATTTTAAATCTTACATTATTAATATAGTCTAAATTATCTATTCCATCTGAATAATCTTCTTTTTCAGTATTGATGTCCCCTAATATAGGTCCTTCAATACTTAATCCAATCTGCATTGGCTTTATTTGTATATAATCTCCATATGAATATTTTAATTCTTTTAACGCCTCTAACTTATTAGAATTACCAGTATCCTTTCCTAAAAGTTCTATTTTTAGCTTTTCTTTATTGTCTTTATCTATTACTTTAATTTCAAAAGCTACTTCATTTTCTTTAGAAGGATCTATCATATTTGAAGATTGGTTTTCAACTACAAATTTCGAATCTTTATTATCAAGATAAAATGTAAATAAAGTTTCCTTTTTTACTTCTTTTGTTTCTTCATTTACTTTTTCAACATATACGTTAAATATATTCTTATTAAGAACTTTAACTTTTCTAATTAATGTAGCTGTATTTCCAAGCTCGTCTTTAACAGAGTATTTAAGCTCATAAGTTCCTACTTTGGAATTATCTACTTTTCCTTCTACAGTTACTAAATCAGTTATATCTTTTCCATTAGTATCTGTAGCCTTTATTCCATCCTTATAGTCTATTTCTTCGCCTAAATAAATCCTTATATTTTCAGAGCCTACTATTTTAGTAATAGCATTTTCACTATCTTCTTTGCTTACAGTACTTTCTAAATTAGATATTTCTTCTTTATTAATTTCACTCTTATTACTTGTAATACTTTCAGAATTTACAACTTCTTTATTTGATATTTCCTCATCTAATGTCTCAGAAATATTATTTTCACTTCCATTAACATTTGTTATATCTTCTGAGTTACTTATCACTTCATTTAAAGTTCCATTATCAAGTATTTGAGAATTATTATTTTCAGAAAGGCTAGTCACGGCATTTACTGGTATATTTTGTACCATCAAAGTAACCAAACAGATAGTAGAGATAAATCTTCTTAGTCTCATTAAACACTACTCCCTCCTCTCTATAAAATATATTATGATGTAATATATTGCATATCTAGCCTATATTAATTCATAAAATATTATTTAATTATGAGGCATTTATGAATTCTCTTAACCAATTTATATAATAAGATTTCATAATAATTTAATTTTTTATTGAAAACTCAAAACCTACAATGTAGCTTGAGGATGCAGTATCTTTATTAGATTCAAACTGTGGTAACTCCCAATTGTCTGAAACAAACTTAACTTTTTTCATTTCATTAGTTTGAAGTTCACATAGTATTCTATTTTCATCTCTCAAATTATCAATTTGAGTTAAATCTACTCTTTTTAATTTTCCAGTGGAATCTAAACTTTTAACTTCACACATCCCAAGCTCCATTTGAGTTTTTCCATCTCCACCAACAACTTTTTCTATATATAATGGAGTATTAGTATCACTTTCCTCACTATTCTCCATAGAAAATGAATTAATTTTAGCAACTACAGTTTTAGTTCCATTATTTTTTATAGTATATTCTGGAGAATAGAAACTACCAAAAGCTAAGTTACTGTGAGGTAGAACATAAAACTCCATTGCTATTGGAACTGTAACTGATATTGTAACGTATTCTCCTTCGTTTGGAATACTACCTTCTATATCTGTTATTTCGCTAAAATCAGGAGCATCATCCATATTAGGATCCCACTCCCCAATTTCACCTTCTAATATAGTATTTGGTGTAGTATTTGTATTATTATTTGTAGTTTCTGCAAATGTATAATATGGAATATTAGCTATAAATAAAACAAGTATAAATATTATATACTTCAATTTATTTTTCTTCATAAATATGTCTCCTATAATATTTAGCTTTCAATTTTTATAACTAATTTAGCTGTACTTTTCCCTTTAAATTCACCAGTTTCTGAATCAAATGCACTTATTGTTGCAGTTGCATCATACTCTCCTGCCTTTAGCTTTTTACTTAGCTTAGCTTTATCAATATAATGATATGGAGGTATTTCACCCGATTTAAACACTACTTGATTATTATCATCTAATGTTATATCCACTTCTATAGAATATTTATTATATGGTGGATTAGCAATTCTAAGATTACCTTCTGATGCACCATCTTTAAAAACTGGTCTTGAGTTAATTTCAAAAGAAAATGTAGATTCATCAGCTTTTCTTTGCAATATTTCTTTTATTTCATCTTCTGTATATCCAGAAATCATTCCCTGAGAAATAATTCCTCCTTTTACATTTGCTTTATCTTTTTTGCTTATATTTATAATCACAAAGGAAGCTATGGATATTATAATTCCTAAGATTATAATTATTTTTAATGTATATATGTTCTTTTTAGTCATATATTTATCACTTCCTATTTAAATATGTTATATAATACATATTTTGCTTCCATAAAGATAAATTTTCAAAGTTATCTTTTTTTAATTTTAAATACTAAGTTAAACTCTTCACTTGCGCCATTTGCATCTACTTCACTTCCATCAGCCTTACCTGAATTCCCAAGTAATTGTACTGATTTTGAATCTGATGCTGGTATAGCTACTAACTCTTTATCTTCAGATATATTTCCACCTAAATCTATTATAGTATCTCCTTGCAGATATAGATGAATATTTGACCTATCCATACTTGTTAAATCTTCTGTTAAAGGTCTAACTGTTATTCCTGAATCAACTTTAGTTTCTTTAAATTGACCAACTGATACTGAAATTTCACTTTCACTAGAATTCTTTATATTAAATACAGTTCCATTGAAGTTTCCTTTTTGATCAATTGAAAATGATAAGCTAGTTGGAACTTCTACTTGAATTTTTCCACTTGCAGCTGTACCATCAGCTTTTGTAATATTACCTGTTACAATAACATTAAAATCTAAAGTTTCTGTATCATTTCCAGAAATAGTATCTCTAGTTAATGCTCTACTTCCCTTAACTTCATTAGTATTTCTATCTAAAACAAAAATAGTAGATAAATCTGCTCCTAAATCATCATTATTACCTGATTCTTCAGTTATTACGGGTTTAACTACTGTAACATTAAAAGTCTTTTCAATTTTTCTATTCTTTTTATTAGTAACATTCACAATTACACTATACTTTCCTGCAACATTATTATTAACATTGTTATATCTGATTATTACTTGATCTGTTATATCTTCACCATCTACATCTTTAGCTTTAATATTTAATAAATCAATATTAAAATCCTCACCTTCAACGATTTCTATATCACTTCCAGTAAGTGAAGTTTCATCAACATTAATAACATTTATATTTTGTGATAAAAGAACTTTATTTAAAATAGTATTTTCTTCATTTACAGCTGAATGAAGATTTATATCTGCTAAAACTTTTATTTTATAAGTTCCATTAGTATATGTCATAACTTTTTCTTCATATGATTCTTTTCTATTTAGATAATTTGTAGAAATTAATTCATTTTCTTTATAGACTTCAAGTCTTAAATTAGAAGCTGAATTATCTAAATCTTCAATATTAAAATTCATAATTATATTTTTTGCTGCAAAGTTAGTTTCATATTTAAAATCTTTTATTTTCGCTTCAGATTTTAATATTTCCAAAGTAGCTTTATTATATACATCTATTATGCTACTATCAGACATTTTTATATAAGTAAGATTGTAATCATTAACTCCTATTAAATCACCACTATTTACTTTCACTTTATACTTTTGAGTCTTTGTAAATACATTAGTACCATCTGTATATACTGGATATTCTTTTCCATTTATATTTACAGCACTAACTTTAACATAGCTTTTAGATGATTTAATATTGAGATCAAAAATTATATTTTCTCCCTTTGTTACTTCACTTTCCTTTGCCTTAAATGAATTTACTGTAACATTTAAGTCCGTAGCTTTTACCTGTACACTAAAAGTTCTTTGAAGTGTTTGTCCACTATTTAACTTTACACTTGCTGAAACTGAATAATGACCTGGTTTTTCAGCATTTACGTTATTTTGTGTAATTGTTATTTTATTACTTATATTGCTTCCATCTTTATCTATAGCACTTAAATTTAAAGCCCTTACTGGTTCAAAAGAGTCCCCTTCTGAAATAATTACACTATTCCCACTTAATGAAGAATAATCAAAATAAGAAGATGCTGAACTTCCACTATTACTTCCGCTATTATTATAATCAGTAGAATTCTCTACTTCACTATACCCCTCTTCAAGAGTATATTCTGAAATATTTTCATCCTCTTTATTAGCCTTCTCTACATCTGTATATATTGTACCTTGGGTTAAATCTTTATTAACAGTTCCTTCACTTGCTCCATTATGATTAGACCAAAATCTATCATATATAAGTTTACCTAATGGAAATAATAGTAATATACCGATAATTGAAAAGATTGAAATTATTTTTTTTCCACCTAGAAATAAAGCAATTCTCTTTGAAGTATCATTTACTTTTTTCATTTCCCCTCCTTGTTTATGTATTAGAATAATTTAAGAAGAATTATTAAAAGATAATTTTTATTGCAATATTTCTATTTTGATGTTATATCTAATTCAACAGCAACTTGTCCAACCATTTCTCCAGTATCTTGCTTATATGCTGTAATTAAAGCATTTCCTTTATGTGTACCTTTCTTTAAGGCTCTTCCCATAAGTTGAATTTCTTCAATATATTGATTTGGAGCTATTTTATCAGTTTTTATAACTGTTTTTCCACCTACTGTAACATTTAAGTCTATATTATGAGCGCTATTTTGTGGATTAGCAAACATTATAGTTCCTGTTTTACCTTCAAATACTGGCTCAGTATATATACTAAAAACAACTTTGGATTCATCTACTTGTTTTTGTAATAAGGCTGCAATTTCTTCTTCTGTTAAATCCGGCTCTACACCAGTAGCAAGAATATATCCTGATAGACCTTTGCCAAGATTTTCATCTGACTGTTTCTTAACATATATTACTGTTCCAATTGTTAATAATATTAATAATAAAGAACATATAGATATTACAAGTTTTTTATTCTTCATAATTAAAATCTCCTTAATAAATTATTTAATACTACAAACAACTCTATATATT
>NZ_JABUTB010000069.1 GCF_021443865.1 Clostridium sp. | reverse complement strand
TCTTCTACTACTTCAAAATGATCTAAGTGTATTGCTATTGGAATATTATATTTTTCTGCTGCTACCTCTGCCATAGCAACTATAAATTCTCCGCCTGCATATGAAATAGTTGATGGAGTTCCAGCTAATATTACTGGTGATTTTAATTCTGCTGCTGTTTCTACAACTACTTCTAATGTTTCTAAGTTATGAATATTAAAAGCTGGCACAGCATATCCTTCTCTTTGTGCTTTCATTAGCATTTCTCTTGTTGATACTATTTTCATAATCCTTCACTCCTCTTATTTCTTTCTATATATTTAATATAAAATTATTTTATTTAATACCCTTTTAAAATGAATATTTAAGTTTAAATTTTTATAATTGGTAATTATAAAGTATAAGATAATTTTAGTTTGTCTCATAACTTGTAATGTTGTCATTACCAGTTCTTTTAAAAAATTTTATTTTTTAGTTATTATTTAATTTTACCCTATATTTAAACTTATCTCCTCTAGCTACACTAACAGTATACTCTATTACAGATTCATTTTCATAAGTTAATCTCTCAATCTTCAGACTTGGAGCCCCTTCATTAATATCTAAATAACTACTTTCCAACTTATTAGTTAATATAGGCTCAAATATTTCCTCTGCTGATGTTAACTTTGCATGAAATTCTTTTATTAATATATCATACATAGGCTTCTCTTCTAGTTGCTCTCTTTTAATACCCTTAAATCTATTTAATGGAAGATATGTTGTTTCATATAACATTGGAATTCCATCTGCCATTCTGATTCTTGATATTTTATAAAGTAAATCATGGCTAGTAATTCTAAATATAGAAGCAATCTTATCACCAGCTTGAACAATTTCAAACCCAGTAACTTCAGATTCAGGCTTTTTACCTAACTTTTTCATTTCTTCTGTAAATGAATAAAAAGAAATTAAATCCTGATTCATCCTTTTAGGTGATACAAAAGTACCTTTTCCATGTAACTTATATATATATCCCTCTTTTTCAAGTTCGTCCATAGCCTGTCTAACAGTAGTTCTGCTGACATCATAAGTTTCACAAATCTCTCTTTCAGAAAGAATCTGTTCATTTTCTTCTAAAGTGTTTTCTATCATATCTATTAAAATATTCATAAGTTGTAAGTATAATGGTATTCTAGAGGTTTTATCTATAGTCGTCATTTAATTCCTCCATTGCGTATATTACCTTTTTCATATTTATATTTAAATTATATCATATTTATAAGATAATAAAAGCATTAATATGTATGTCTCATTATAAAATCAAATAAGATTTTTGCCTATATTAAGCTATAATTGTAAATAATATCCACCTATGATAACCTATATTTTACTTGTTTATATAACTTTCTATTTATTAATATAAGTATCTTTATTGTAATAAAACAATAATTTTTCATCTGTTTGTTTATACTTTTTAACATACTTTGAGATTAAAATTTCCCTTAAACTTTATCTACTTCTAATATGAATTTATAAAATAAAACTCCTAATTACCTTAATAAGATAATATGATGATTATCTTATTAAGGGTAATAGGATATTTTTCACTTAGAATTTATTAATTTTGTTTCTTCTTTTTCATAATAGAAATACCTAATAATGAAGTTATTGTTCCAGCTAATACTACTAAACTAGATGGAGTTCCTCCTGTACTTGGCAACTTTCCACCATTGTTGCTACCTCCATTATTACTTCCTCCATTATTACTACCGCCATTATTTCCGCCACCATTGTTACTACCGCCATTATTGCCACCATTATTTCCGCCACCATTGTTACTACCGCCATTATTGCCACCACCATTGTTGCCATCATTATTACCTTGAGCTAATTCTAAACCAAATAAAGCAATTTCCAACTCTTTTGTTGAATTATCTACATCCTCTTGAGTTGCTTCATTATTGTTTAAAATATCTTTAGCCATAGATAACTTATTACTTAGGTTTGTAACACTTGCTTTTGTATATTTAGAGGTATCTATTGCTTCTGCCTTATTTATTAGATCTTCAAGTAAAGATTTATCAGGTATTAGTCTTAAATCAAGATAAGCTCTTATTAGCTTGTTATATGCTTCATTTACTTGATCTTCTGTAGCATCTTTATTACTTAAAACAGCTTTAGCTTCATCTAATATTTCTTTAAATTTACTAACTGTTCCTGGTGTGTACTTAGATAAATCTATATTTGATTCATATTCTTTTACTAATTCCTCAAGCTTAGTTTTATCAGATACTAGCTCTAATTCAGTGAAGACCTTGTTTAAATCTTCTCTAGCTTTAACAACTTCTTCTTCCATTGCATTTTCATCAAATATTACTGCATTTGCTTTTTCAAGTTCAGCTTGTAAAGCCGCCCAAGTTGCAGAAGTATATTTACTCTCATCTAATGCATTGATTATCTCAACAAGGCTTATAAGTTCTGACTTATCTCCCTTCTTAAAATCAAGCATATGAATTGCTTTTACTAATCTAGCTGTTGCACTATCAACTTGAGCTTCAGTAGCATTTTCATCGGCTAAAACATCTTTAGCTTCTTTTAGTGCTGCTTCAAACTCATAAACTACTGCTGGAATAACATTTTCTAAAGCACCATTGGCTTTTGCATTTTGAGCATATTCTATAACCATTGCTATTACTAATTTATCAACTTCTTCATTATTATCATCTTTTTCAACAAGGTTATTAATTGCATCGCTTAAAATATTTATAGCTTCATCAACTTGTTCTTGAGTTGCTGATTCATCTGATAATATACCTTTAGCTGCATTAAGTGCCACTTTAAGTGCTTCAAAACTTTCAATTGTATAATCAGCTTCAACTAAAGCTTCTGCTTCACTAATTTTATTTATCAAGTTAGATTTATCTGCATCTATATTTCCATAGAATCTAAGTTCAGCAACACTAGCATACTTATTACGAGTATCCCCTAAAGACTTTAATGCAGTAAATCTAACATATTGAGCTTTAGTAGAATTGAAACGTATAGGATTATAGTCTAAGCTTTCTAAGCCTGAACCATCAGCTTTTTCCTTAAAAGTACCCGTTCTTACTGATGTCCAATTTTCATTATCTAAACTAGTTTCAATTAAATACTCAGTTATATGACCATTTCTGCTATTTTGTCTTGGTAAATAATCAATTTGGTTAAGATTATATTCTTTATCCAATTTAACTACTATTGAAACTGGTAACTTATCACTAGCCCCATATGCTGAATGCCATATTGTATTTTCATCTCCGTCAACAGCATTTGCCATAAAGTCACTATCTGCTTCGGTAGTTGCAAATATAGCTTCTAATTTACTAAAATCAATTCTATCAGCTTCAATTGTATCACGTTCTTTTAATGCATTTATTGCTGTTCTTATTGACATAATTGGAGCATTTAATTCAGATTCTGTCTTAGCACTTTCTAATACTTCTTCAGCATTTTTAATAGCCTTTAATAAATCTCCATAGCTTTCTTCTGTATAAATTTCTCTATATTTTTCATATGACTTAGCTGTTTCTATACTATTAATTAGGCTTGATTTATCAAATCCATCAACTACAGTAACTTCATGCTCAACATTCAAACTTCCATCAGCAGTTGTAGCCACAATTTTTGTAGTACCTGGATTAACTCCTCTTAAATAATAATTTACTGAGTTTTCATTATCTACACGAATAACTTTTACTATTTCTTCATTTTCTGAAGTAATCTTATAGTATAAATTATTTGCAGTTTCAGGTAACACTTTTGCATATATAGGTGTTAATTTATTTGCATATATACTACTTGGTGTATTTTCTAAAAATTCTATTGATGATGGTGCTTGAAGTTTTTCTTCATAGAATTCTATTTCGTTTATTGCTAAAGTATTATTATCCTTATGACTTTCTAATGCTGTAATTACAATCTTATCAAAAACTTGATTATTTAATTCATATATAGTTTTTGCAGTTGTAATATTAGACTTTTCACCTAAATCAGTTGCAACACCATTTAAATAACCTACAGCTTTTACCTTTTTCATTGCTGAAATATTAATTGTTCCACTAGAATTCATACGATTATAAATTGTAAAATTGTTTAATTTCTTTGGTGAATTAAAAGTAAATGTCATTTCAAAAGGAAGTGTACCCTTGTCTGCTTGATCTGGAGTGTACACCCACTTTAAGTCCATACGAGAAGAATCATCACTACTTGTAGTTCCATCAATTAACTTATTTAATCCCATACCTGATTGTAATTGTGATTCATCGCCAGTTACGGTAATATTTTGTCTTTCAACCTTTCCTAAGGAAGCTTGGTCTTCTGGTAATGGAGCATCAGGATTAGTAATTTTAGCAATTGCATTTTTAGAATTTAAATTACTATCAACTATTAATGCATTAGTTGCTACTAAATCAAAGTTTAAATCTACCTTTGCTTTTAAAGTAATTCTTGCAACTGTGTCTGTTCCATTAACTCTTGATTTATTTCCTATATTTGTAAATATAACATAAAGATCTTCTTCACCATTACTGTGTAATCTAGTTTTGGACAAATTCATCATAGAATTTGTTGCTACTGTACCTTCTGTTTTAATAACTTCGTATTTACTTGAATCTATAGGTATTTCTAAATTAAATGAATTAACATCTGATAATCCAGTTCCCACAACATCAACAGTAAAGGTTTCATTTAATGAAATATTTGTTTTACTTGGAACAAGCATAAGCTCTCCAGAAACTTTTCCACCTTGTGTAGGTACTATTCCACCTTCTAATTTACTTGCAACATAAGAAATATCATAAGCATCAATAAGTTCATTAAAGTTTAAATCTGCCATTGATACATATTCCCAATCTGCATCTACAGGAGTTAATCCTGTATAGTTTTGAAGGAAGGTTAAATCTCCTTCTTCTATGCTTCCACTATTATTCCAGTCACCGACTACTTGACCATTACTTCCGTCTACCTTATATGGTCTAAATTCTCTCATAGCTAAGAAATTACCAACAGATGCCTTTGTTACAAACTTGAAATAACGTGCTTTAATTGGTGTATTGAAATCTATAGTTTTTAATTGTCCATCAGTAGCCCATGAAGGATTTCCTGAATCTGCTGTATTTGTAAATACCTTTTGATAGTTTATTCCATCTATACTACTATATATTTCTGCTCTGCTTACAGAACCATTACCACTAGCTCTAAATAATAAATCTAATTTTTCAATTTGATAAGCTTTTTGCATATCAATTATAAATGGCTTATCTATTGCATTTCCTGCAGAATGGAATTGAGAATTATCATCTCCATCTATAGCCTTAGCTGGAACATCACTACTATAATTCCCTTCAGTCCATTTAACTGTCATTCCATTAGGAACATTACGATATGGATCTAAAGCTGTTTTAACAATTAATTTGTCACTCCAATTAGAATAACCATCTTTATTTACACTACGAATACGATAAGTATACTCAGTATCAAAGTTTAAATTATTATTGATATATTCAGTTGATTGAATATTTTTGTTTATAATTCCATCAATTTCAATCTCATAGGATTCAGCATCATCTACTTTATCCCAATTTAAAGTAATTGAGCTTGGAGTTATTAAATTTTCTGGTGCTGTAAAGTTTGAAGGTGTACTTAAGTTCTCATTAAGTACATTTTTAGAAATATCTTGAGTATTTATAAAATCATTAATAGTTAATTCTACTTCATTTACCTTTACATTTGTTGCTTCTGATTTTACATAAAGCTTAGGAGTTGTATTAATTTCTACATCTGCAAATTCTGAATCCTTTGTAGAATATTTATTAAGATTTGGTTTTGCATCATAGAAGTATACATTTGTTCCATTTTCAAATTCTTCTAAGGATTTTGCCTCCTTTAATTGAACATTTTCACTTCCAATTTTTAATGATAAATCTTGTGGCTTTTCACTAACATTTACTATAAATTCTGTTGTTCTATCTGTAACAATTCCTTTATAATCTCCCTCTAGTAATGCCGCTTTAATTATAGCCTTACCCTTACCAGTTTTAGGTGCAGATGAAGTTATCATTGTTTTTGCTGATTTTCCATCTTTATAGTCTGTAGTTAAACCATCATCTTCATATATTTCAAAAGATGTTTCTCCGCTAGGATAAACTTCAATTACTCTTTGTGAATGGTCTATATCTTCTGGTGTATTATTAGAATTGTTCATAGGAATAATAGCTCCATTTTTCACAAATAGCGGTAATTTCCACATAGGTGCATCAAAATTATTCAGAACTCCGCCACCTCTGTATTGATTTCCTGTAAAGTAATCAATCCATATTTGATCTTCATCTGGAAGATATATATCATTACGAATATCATTTCCCTTAGAATCAGCAGCAGTATTTTGATATACAGGTGCTACTAAGAAGTTTGGTCCCCACATATATTGATATTGAGTACTTGTTCCGTAAGTATATGAATTAGGATATTCTAACATCATAGCACGTACCATTGGAGTACCTTCATTTGTTGCTTCATTAGCAATAGTATAATTATATGCCATCATTTCAGACTTTAATTTTAAATACATACGGTTAATTGAATTATAAGGTTCTCCAAATATATATGGTTTTTTCGCATAGCTTCCCCAACCATCCATATCTATTTCTATAGGGGTAAATGATTTCCATTGAACATCACGAGTTTGTATTAAATTATTTCCTCCAAATATTCCATCTATGTCTGACCCTACATTAGGTTGTCCTGATAATCCTGAGCCAATATAAGTTGGAATATGGAAACGAATATATTCCCAATTTCCTCCATACTGATCTCCAGACCATATTCCTGCATAACGTTGAGTTCCAGCCCATCCGTCTAGAGATATTATAAATGGTCTAGCACTATCTTTTGAATTATTAATTATTCCTTCTGCTGCTTGTCTTACAGCATTAAGAGCAAAGGAATATCCCGGTCCTACCCATGCAACATCTGTTTTAACTGCGTTTGTTCCAGCAATACCAACTTCCTTATCTATATCACGTTGTAGATAAGCTGGTCCTGTTCCAGTTGGTTTTAAATCACTTTGTGTCCAAAGGCCTACTTGTATACCTTTACTTCTTGAATAATCAACAAATTCCTTTAATATAGCTATGTTACCATCAATAGTGTCTGCACGCCCATATCCAGCACCATATCCATCATTAGGTAAAAACCAGCCCAATGGCATATCATGATCAATATGTTCATCTATAACTTTTTTAGCATCTACCATTAATGTTTCTTGACGATCAAAACCTGGTTTTGGAGTTTGTGATTCTTGTCCAGTTTCATCATTTATCCAATCACGAGCATAAGCATTTGCATGTCCTAGATAAAATGCATACTCTGGTAGCAATACAGGTTTACCAGTTAAATCAGTAAACTTATTGATAATATTCGCTGGAGTTTCACCTACAAAATAATAGGCATCAAAGCGTCTTTCTTCATGTTTTGTAATTACTTTTCCATTTTCACTTGAACTAAAATCATATTGCCCCGGTTTAAAAGTATGACGCATTACACCATAACCATTTGTTGAAAAATAAAATGGTGTTGGACTTGAAACTCCTCCATCAACCCAGTTATTCTCATTTTTAATATTTATTACTTTTCCTTTATGTGAAAAACGACCATTTTGTTGTCCACCACCATAAAAATATTCTTCTTCAGAAGCTTCTAAGGTTTGAACAGTAGAATTATCATTATATTTTAAAGGTTCTGCTTCTTTCCAAATTGTTTTATTTGTTTTCTTATTGAAAAGCTCCATTTTACCAGTTTCTTTTTCTACTCTTAATTCAATAGTATCAGTTGATACCTTTATAACACTTCCATCTTCTACAACTGGTACTACCTTACTATAATTATCTTCTGTTTTATCAATGATTTTTGTTGTATGATCTTTTGAATTTGGAGTTGGGTCTTCTTGAAATTTACCTTGTGGATCCATATATATTCTAAATACGTCATTTTCTAAGAATGATACTCTAACTTTTTCTCCAGTAGTCATTTCAAAAATAACTTTATTTTCTGATTGAGTATAGCCTTCAACTGCGCCAATAGCATAATATCCATCTGATAATATTGTTGTAGATATATTTTCTACACTTAAATTACCTATTGAGTATTCATAAGCTGATACCCTTTGAATCATAAGACTAGATGTAAAAGAAGTAGTCAATGCAAGTGCAATTAATTTTGTTATTAATGCCTTTCTTTTCATAATTTCCTCCCTCATTCCTATTACTTTAACTTATACTTATTGATCAAAATTAACTTTATAATACACTTATAGTAATTTTTCATATTATTTTACTACTTTATCCTTAGATCCGTATAAAGTTTCATCATTAATATTAGAGTAGAGCTATTACTTATTTTCTTAAATAACTTCTATAATAAGTAATTTGTAAGAGTATTTTCAATTGTTAATATTTAATATAGTATCACCTCTTTCTTAATTATAAAAAACTAACTGTTAATGTTGTCATTACCAGTTATGTTAAATTTTTTTATTTATATAAATAAAAAATTCCATTTCCTCTGTTAGTATTATAAGTTGCTATATAAAGGTTATGTATTTCATCTAATATGCTTAAAGTTAAGAATATAAATTAAAAGTCTGTAGTATTGCATTAATAGTGTAAGAATTCTTATTAAATCACAAGCACAGACTTTCATTATTATTTTTCTTTTATATTAATTAACTCTATAGCTTTGAAGTTTTTAAATTCTAACTAAAGTAGTATTTCGCATTTAATAGTAATAATTAACAACTACCAAATTAATATATAATTATTTTTTTAATCTAACTTAAATATTATTATACATAAATTTTCTTTTGTGATATTTGCACTTTTATATAATGTTATTATATATTTTACCACTCTTTAAAATTATCGTTATTATGTATTTAATATTTATTACTTATAATAGTAGAATAATAGATGTAATAAATTCACCTATTTAAGATTAATTTCATTCATCATAATACCTATATTATCTATATTTTATTAAAATTATAGGTTATTAAAATCATATCTTAACAAAATAATTTCCTTATTATAAAATTTGTTAAAAACAATAAACTAATAACCAAAAAGTATAAAAATTATTAGTTATATAAATTAACTTCCATTATTATATTTTCAAAAAAAATAGAAACTTATTTCTTTAAGTTTCTTAAAATAAAATAATATAAGTATTTAGTTTTTATTTATTATTTCTAAATAATTTTGTTGAAATAAACCAATAACATATGGTACTAAAGAGAGCAGTAATTAATGTAGCCTTTAGCTTATATTCATTAAATATAAATTCACTTATTATACTATATATAAGTCCGCACATTATAAACATCAATATACAACCCCATAAATTAGAGGTTAATTCCTTACTATCATTTATATAGTCTATTTCTTTCTTTGTTAGCTCCTTACCTCCATATTTATTAGATAGGGCTTTATTTCTTAAAAATGATGTTATATTTCTACTTATTTGTGCTGATATTAATATTTCTATGGATACTAAAAAAGAGGTAATTAGTATATCTTGGAAATACATTTGTATTCCTTTAATTTTAGTCATAACTTTTAAATATAGAACTATTAACAAACATAATATAGGAATTATATATAGAAAATATTTAATTTTATGCATTAATTTTTCATATGTATTTTTTCTTTCATTTATCCACACAAAAACAACTAATAATCCACATATTAAAATCATTAGTAGATATAACTTTAAATCAATAATCCTCATACCATCACCAATTTATATTATATCATTTTTATAAAATTATTAAAAATGAATAAACTGTTAAATATTTCAAATGATACAATACATAACAGTTTATCACTTTCTTATTGAAATTTTAATTTAATATTTCTACTACATTATTAGGAACTGTATTACCACCTAAGGTATATGCAAGTAATGCCGCACCCTTCCATGGATCTAAAGCTGGTTCTTGTAAATAACATTTCAATCCTGATTCCTTAATCATTTCCTTTAATGGATTTAATACATGGCTTCCTGCTTTAAATACTCCACCTGTATATGAAACTACAAACTCATCATTAAAATTCAGTTCTTTAGCTATAGCCTTTATATGTTCAAATATTGACTCTGCTGCATCTTTAAATATTTTCTTGCAGGTTGGACATCCTGCCTCTGCTGATAAGAAGCATATAGTTGAAAACTTTGCTAATTCTGTTCTATTGAACTTTAACTTATTAAATGCTATATCAACGATTTCATATTTATAAGTAACTCCATACTCTTTTTCTAAAATATCAACTAATACTGTTTTTTCTTTTCTTCCATCCTTTTGCTTAGTGTACTCATTAATAGTTTTTAGAGCTATCCAATAAGCACTTCCATCATCACCTATTCCTGGTCCAAAGCCTCCACATCTAGCTAATTTCCCTTCTGCACTTCTTCCATAAGCTATACTTCCTGTTCCTGCAACTATATTAACTCCTGGCATACAGGCAGTACCACCTGCCCACCCATTAACAGCATCATTATCTATTGAATATGGAACTTCCATAATATCCTTAAAGGCTTTATCTATTTTTTCCATATCCTCTATACTTTCTCCATAGCCTGGAACCCCTGCAAATACATAACCAATATCCTTTATGCTTATATTAGCTTCCTTGCAAAGCTTTGCAAGATTTTCTGTTATTTGAGTTTTAATACCATCAATTCCAACTTGATGAATATGAATAGTTGAACCCTCAACTTCTGCTACAGTTTTTAAATTATTATCAACCAATAGGTACTTTGTCTTAGTTCCGCCTCCATCAATTCCTAAATAATACATATTGTTACCCCCTGTATTTATAGTATTACGGATATTCTTATTATTGCATTTATTACTATATAGAAACTATGATTATTTATTCCTTATTATTGAAAATCCAATAAC